>RFHM01000325.1 GCA_003696865.1 Acidobacteriota bacterium
ATTCAAGGTCGCGTCGAGCAGATTCGTCGAGAGATCGAGGAGACGACCTCCGATTACGATCGCGAGAAGCTGCAGGAGCGGCTGGCCAAGCTGGTCGGCGGCGTGGCGGTGATCAAGGTGGGCGCGGCCACCGAGACGGAGCTCAAGGAGAAGAAAGCGCGCGTCGAGGATGCCATGCATGCCACCCGAGCGGCCGTCGAGGAAGGCATCGTGCCCGGCGGAGGGATCGTCTACATCCGCTCGCTGAAGGCCCTGGATAAACTGCAACTGGACGATCAGGACGAACAAACCGGCGTCCTCATCGTCCGCCGGGCCCTGGAAGAACCGCTCCGGCAAATCGCCCAGAATGCCGGCCATGAAGGCGCCATCGTCGCCGAGAAGGTGAAAGACAACGCCAACGTGAATTACGGCTTCAACGCCCAATCGGAGCAGTACGAGGATCTGGTGAAAGCGGGCGTCATCGATCCGGCCAAAGTGAGTCGCATCGCTCTGGAAAATGCATCCTCCATTGCCGGTTTGCTCATCACTACGGAAGCGCTCGTTTCCGAAATCAAAGAGGAAGAGGAAGAGACGCCACCGCCGGGAGGATTCTGACGCCGTTCCCTCGCCACCGGTCACTTCCGGCCGGGATGCGACGAGGACGGCTTGCGCACGCTATCCAGAGGGCACTCGGTTCGAAAAACGGATGGCGTATTCCCTGGAACTCACCGGGATGAGATCGAGGAAGCCTCAGTGTGCGCCGCCCGAGGCGGGCACCACTCAACGACGGTCTCCGGTCGCCATCGCGCCGACTTGCTTCCGCTTGCCCCATCGGGCATGATTAGGGCTATGATACTGGGACTGGGAGTGGATCATGTCGAGGTACCCCGATTCGAACAGGTCCTCAAACGGCACGGCGAACGCCTCCTCCGACGACTGTTCACACCGAACGAAATTGCCTATTGTCAATCGAAGGCCCGGGCCGTGGAGCATTTCGCCGCTCGATTCGCCGCCAAGGAAGCCGCTCTGAAGGCGCTGGGAACGGGGAAAAGCGGCGGCATCGGCTGGCGGGACGTGGAGATCACCCGCCAGCCAGGACATCCTCCCCAGGTGATCTTTCATGGGAAAGCCAAGGAACGGTTCCAGGCGCTGGGGGCTCGACGCGCCCTCGTCTCTCTCACCCACACCAGCCATTCGGCCATCGCCGAAGTCATCATCGAAGATTGAATGGGGATGGGAGAAGTCTGTGGCTTCGATGATGAGCCCGGATCATCGGACAGCGGATGAAACGTTCAGGGACGCTCGCCTTCTTCTCCGCCGGTGGCCACATAGAGGCGTACCACCGCCTTTTGGAGTTTTGCCCGCGCCCGCATGAAATCGATCTCTTCCGCGCTCGCCCTCAATTCCTTCAACGCATACTCCCGGGCCAGCCGGGCGCGTTCGATGTCGATCTCCTCGGGCGTTTCTGCCGTCTCGGCGAGGACGGTCACGCAATCGGGCCTCACTTCAACGTATCCGCCGCTGACGGCGATCATCTCTCGCCGGCCGTCCCGATGATAGGTCAGCACGCCGGTATCCAGCATGCTCAGCAGCAGAGCGTGCTCGGCCAGGACGCCCAGCTCGCCGCCCCGGCCGGGCAGTTCAACATCATCGACCATTTGCTCGAACACCAAGCGCTCTGGTGTGACGACCACCAATTTGATCTGTTTGGCCATAAGATTCCCGCGTCGCTCAAAATGTCAAGCCGTACGGCGATGCCACAGGGAAGCGCTCCCCCGGAGCGGCTCACACATCGGCCTCGCCGGAACCTGCATCTCCGGCGCGCTCAAGCGGCCTGCTTCTGCATCCGCTCGGCCTTCTCCAGCACTTCCTCAATGGTGCCCACCATGTAGAAGGCCTGCTCGGGGATGTCGTCGTGTTTGCCTTCCACGATCTCTTTGAACCCTTTGATGGTATCCTCGACCTTCACGTACCTCCCACTGACGCCGGTGAACTGCTCGGCCACGAAGAAGGGTTGGGAGAGGAACCGCTGGATCTTACGCGCCCGAGCCACGATCAACTTATCCTCTTCGGAAAGCTCGTCGATGCCCAAGATGGCGATGATGTCCTGAAGATCCTTGTATCGCTGGAGGATGGCTTTCACCCGCTCGGCGACCTCGTAGTGCTCCTGGCCGATGATTCGCGGATCGAGAATGCGAGAGGTGGAGGCCAACGGATCGACCGCCGGATAAATGCCCAATTCGGCGATTTGCCGGGAGAGCACCGTGGTGGCATCCAGGTGAGCGAACGTCGTGGCCGGCGCCGGATCGGTGATATCGTCGGCAGGGACGTAGATGGCCTGCACCGAGGTGATGGAGCCTTTCTTGGTGGACGTGATGCGTTCCTGAAGCTCGCCCATCTCGGTCTGCAGATTGGGTTGATAGCCCACCGCCGAGGGCATCCGCCCCAACAGCGCCGAGACCTCGGAACCGGCCTGGGTGAAGCGAAAGATGTTATCGATGAACAACAACACGTCCTGACCCTCTTCATCGCGGAAGTACTCGGCCTGGGTCAGCGCCGAGAGGGCCACGCGCAATCGAGCGCCCGGTGGTTCGGTCATCTGCCCGTAGACCAGCGCGGCACGGTCGATGACGCCGGATTCCTTCATCTCCAGCCAGAGATCATTCCCTTCGCGCGTTCGCTCGCCCACGCCGGCGAAGACCGAGAACCCACCGTGATGCATGGCCACATTGTGAATGAGCTCCATGATGAGAACCGTCTTGCCCACGCCGGCGCCGCCGAAGAACCCGATCTTCCCTCCGCGAAGGAACGGCTGGATGAGGTCGATGACCTTGATGCCCGTCTCGAACATTTCCAGCTCGGTGGATTGCTCTTCGAAACTCGGTGCCGGCCGGTGAATGGGATAGAATTTCTTGGCGTGGACCGGTCCTCTTTTATCCACCGGTTCACCGATGACGTTGAGCACGCGACCGAGCACTTCCCGACCTACGGGCATTTGAATGGGATGGCCGAGATCGATGGCCTTCATCCCGCGCACCACGCCCTCGGTCGGTTTCATCGACACGCAACGGACGCGCCCCTCGCCGATGTGCTGTTCGACTTCCAGAATGATATCAATGGGTTCGGGGACATCGAACCCTTCGCTGGTCACCCGAACGGCGTTGTAGATTGTCGGCAGGTGATCCTCAAACTGAACGTCAATGACAGGTCCCATGACCTGAATGACTTTCCCTTCTTTCATGAGTGCTGTCCTCTTGGATGATATGTCCTGAAAATCCAAGCGCGAAGTATAGCATATGACCGCGATACTGACCAGTCGGTCGTTATCGAGCCCGCGGGCTTCCTTTCCTTGCCCCGGGTTTGCGAGTATAATGACCTGTATGCTACATCGAACGCCTCTCCACCACCGGACGGTGTCAGGTTCTGCCGGACATCGCATCTTCATGGCGATCCTTCTCGCCTTGCTCGGCACGGGTTCGATATCGACGGCGAAGGCTCAACAGCCGTGCCGCCCCCCCATGCCCGTCTCGACGCTCATTCGGCGAATTGCCGCTAACGAGACTCGGCTGCGCGACGAGTTCAAGCACTACCTCTTCAAGCAAGACGTGACCGTTCAATCCTTGGGTTCGGGCGATACCGTTCTCGGGGAATTCCGGCGCGTCTCAGAGATCATCGTGAACGACCAGGGCCAGAGAGAAGAACGCATCGTCTACTTTCCACCGCCGACGCTGACCGCGGTTCGGGTCACACAATTCGATTATCAGGATCTGGCAGGCATTCAGCCTTTCGCTCTGACGCTGGACGAGCTGCCCAAATACAAAGTGAATTTCGTCGGTTGCCAGCGGATCGACGAGATCGACACCTACGTATTCGACGTCATTCCGGCCAGGCCGCCCAATCCCAAGCGGATGAGCGAACGATACTTCCAGGGGCGCATCTGGGTGGATACGGTGGATCTGGTGGTGGTGAAAGTGGCCGGTCGAGGCCTCCCCGAGGACCGGAACAACAAGTTCCCTCGGTTCGAGACCTGGCGTGAGAATATCGACAAGGGCGTCTGGTTCCCTACCTACACCTACGCCGACGACTATCTGGACTTCCCCACCGGTCGGGTGCATATTCGCATGGTCGTGCGCATCACCGATTATCGGCGATTCACCGGGGAAATCGAGATCATCGATGAAGGGGAACCGGTGCCGAAAACGCCCCCACCGCCGAAATCGAAACCGAAACCGTAGCGGAACCCACGCATCCCAGATCTCCACCGACCAGTCACGACGCTATGAAGCACATCATCGTCGGCACAGCGGGCCATATCGATCATGGGAAGACCGAACTCGTCAAAGCCCTCACCGGGATTGACGCCGATCGACTGAAGGAAGAGAAAGAGCGCGGCATCACCATCGATATCGGCTTCGCCTTCCTCACCATGGGCGATACGCGCTTCGGCTTCGTCGACGTGCCCGGCCACGAGCGATTCGTCAAAAACATGCTGGCCGGCGTCCACGGCATCGATCTCGTCCTGCTCGTCGTCGCCGCCGACGAGTCGATCATGCCTCAGACCCGCGAGCACTTCGACATCTGCCGGTTGTTGCGCGTGAAATCGGGACTCATCGCCATCACCAAAGTCGACCTCGTCGACGAAGAACTCCTTCAGTTGGTCGAAGAGGAAGTGCGAGATTTCGTGCGCGGATCGTTCCTCGATGGCGCGCCCATCATCAGAGTGAGCGCGCGCACCGGCGTCGGCCTGGAAGAGCTGAAAGCGGCGCTCGTCAACCTCGGTGAGCGCATCCAGGAGCGGCAAAGCAACGCCGTTCCCCGGTTACCCATCGATCGCGTGTTCACCAAGCGCGGTTTCGGCACGGTGGTGACCGGGACGCTCGTTTCCGGAACGCTTCGCGAAGGAGAGAGCGTCGAGATCCTCCCTCGTCAAATGGGAGCGACCATACGCGGGCTTCAGGTCCATAACAAGCCCGTCGAGGTCGCTCACGCCGGCGAACGGACGGCGGTGAATCTGCAAGGCGTCGGCGTGGAGGATCTCCAACGCGGCGATGTCCTCGTTCCTCCTCGACGATTCCGGCCGACCTCCATGCTCGATGCTCGGCTCGAACTCCTGCCCACGGCCCCACAACCGATCGAGAATCGAACCCGGGTTCGATTTCACATCGGAACGGCGGAGATCATGGCCCGCGTGATTCTCCTGGATCGAGAGAGCCTCCGCCCCGGCGATGCCGCCCTCGTCCAGTTTCGCCTGGAGCGCCCGACGTTCGCCGTGGCCGGCGATCGGTTCATTATCAGACGCTATTCGCCTCAAACCACCGTCGGCGGCGGCGTCATTCTCGATCCTCTGCCCGGC
>RFHM01000326.1 GCA_003696865.1 Acidobacteriota bacterium
CTTGG
Organism: Acidobacteriota bacterium; assembly: GCA_003696865.1. Classification (GTDB taxonomy): domain Bacteria; phylum Acidobacteriota; class Blastocatellia; order HR10; family J050; genus J050. The sequence goes on from RFHM01000326.1 coordinate 6, forward strand.
CCACCGGTTGCCCGCAGGCGGCGACGACCAGTGCAGCCAGCGTCGAGATATTGAAACTGCCACTTCCATCGCCGCCCGTCCCACACGTGTCGATCACCGGTCGAATAGGACATTCGATGTTGACGGCGCGCTCCCGCATGGCCTCGACGAAGCCGAGGATTTCGGTCGGCGTTTCGCCTTTCATGCGGAGCGCGGCCAGCAGAGCTCCGACCTGCGATGGGGTCACCACATCCTCGATCAACAGATGCGAGACGCGATTCGCCTCCTGGCGAGTGAGATCCTCGCCCGCTAGGACTTTTTCCAGGAATTCACGCATGACGTTCACCCCCTCGTCGCAAGAAGTTGGCGACAATCTTGGCGCCTTCCTCGGTGAGAATGGATTCCGGGTGGAACTGAACGCCTTCCACGGGAAGTCCTTTCACTCGGATGCCCATGATCTCGCCCTCGTCCGTCGTGGCCGAGACTTCCAGGACGTCGGGCAGTTCTCCTTCTACGATCAGCGAGTGATAGCGCGTCGCTCGGAAGGGATCGGGAACTGCTCGAAAGATCGTCCGCCCATCGTGATGGATGAGCGACGTCTTCCCGTGCATGAGACGCGAGGCTCTGGCCACGCGCCCACCGAACACATGGGCCAGACATTGATGACCGAGGCACACGCCGAGGATGGGAATGCATCGATAGAATGCCTCGATCAAAGCGCAGGAGAGCCCCGCCTGCTCCGGCGTTCCCGGCCCTGGAGAGATGACCAGATGGGTAGGCTTCAATCGGTGGGCCTGGTCAACGGTGATGGCATCGTTTCGCTCCACCACCACCTCGGCTCCAAGAACGCGGAGCAGTTGATAGAGGTTGTAAGTGAACGAGTCGTAGTTGTCGATGAGCAGCACTCTCATAGTCCCTCGGCAACCATTTCCAGAGCGCGAAATAATGCTCGCGCTTTGTTGAGGATCTCCTCGTGTTCGCGTTCCGGGATGGAGTCGGCGACAATACCCGCACCGGCCTGGATATAGTAACGCCCTCCGGCGAACAGGATCGTCCTCAGCGTGATCGCCTGATCCATATTTCCGTTCAGTCCGAAGTAGCCCACCGATCCAGCGTAAGGTCCGCGTCGCTCGCCTTCCAGTTCCTCGATGATCTCCATGGCCCTGATCTTGGGAGCGCCGGTCACCGTGCCGGCGGGGAAGGTCGCTTTGAACAAATCGATCATGTCCATCCCCGGTGGCATTTGTCCTTCCACTGAGGAGACCAAGTGCATCACGTGGGAGTATCGTTCGACGGTCAGGAAATCCGGCACCCGTACCGTTCCCGGTTGGGCCACCCGTCCGAGATCGTTGCGAGCGAGATCGACCAACATGATGTGTTCGGCTCGTTCTTTCTCATCGGCGAGCAATTCCGCCTCCAACTGCCGATCCGCCGCGGCATTCGCGCCCCGGGGACGCGTCCCCGCAATGGGACGAAGCATCGCTCGCCCATTCTCTAGTCGGACGAGCGATTCCGGCGAAGAGCCTACGATCTGGTAAGCGCCGAAATCGAGGTAGTACATATAGGGCGACGGGTTGATCATGCGAAGCGCCCGATAGACCTGGAAAGGATGCGCTTCCGTCTCTCCTTCGAACCGGATCGAGAGGACGACCTGGAAGATGTCTCCGGCGGCAATATAGGCTTTGGCTCGTTCAACCTGCTTCACGAATTGTTCTCGGGAGCGATTCGGTCGAGGCGGAGAAGAGGCTTGTGCCGGCCACGAGGGCACCGATGACTCGAGGAGCCGCTGAATCCGATCGATGAGGCCATCGTCGTCGCGCTCGCGCAGCGAGCCGATCAAACTGATCTTCCTTTGGAGGTGATCGAAGGCGAGAATCACCGATGGGAGACAGAACGCGGCCAGCGGAAAGGGCATCGCTTCTCGGGCCACATCGGGGAGCCGCTCGATGAAGCGGATCATATCATATCCGACATAGCCAACGAGCCCCCCCGAGAATCGAGGCAGTTCGTCCGGTGACGGACCGTTCAATCGCTGCAATACCTCTCTCAAGATCGAGAAAGGGTTGGCCGACAGCCGATGGCGGGACTCGCCGTCCACGACCAGCGTGTGATCCGCCGAGACCTCCAGACGAAGGAGTGGGCGGAGCCCGATGAATGAATAGCGCCCGAGGATCTCGCCGCCCTCCACGCTCTCCAGAAGAAACACCGGTCGCAACGGGAGTAACTTCAAAAAAGCGGAGACCGGCGTCTCCAGATCGGCCAACCATTGTTTCTTCAACTCGAACGCCATATTCTCCCCAAAAAAAATCCCCACCTCGAATTCCTTCGAGGTGGGGATCGCTGAATTCCGTATCCCTCAGCTTCCTACCGAGTGCACCCCACCCCTTATGGCCAAGACCACCAGTAAGCGGCAACAGCCGTTTCAGGGGTGATGATGCTGAAGCTGAGTCCTCGCTTCATGGAAGGAGCATTATAGCCATCGAGCCCTGGACCGTCAACCCCATCACGGAAGCCCGCGTGGCCGGACCAGC
>RFHM01000327.1 GCA_003696865.1 Acidobacteriota bacterium
AGTGGCGAGCGCTCGAAGACGACTTTCGCCAGATCGCCTTGACTCACGGGCTGGAACTCGCTCAGCGAAGGCGCTGAGATGATCTCGTCCCCTCAGGTGCGGATTCCGCACATGCCGTGAAGGCCCCACGATATCGAGGCCGTCGATGGAGCCCGATAAGACAAGGGTGCAATCGGTGACTATCGACCGTCGGGGCTGGCCGCACGCTCTCGAATCAAGCTTTTGATCACGAACCAGGTATTGGCCGGACGCTCGGCGAGACGCCGCATGAAATATGGGCACCAATCGCGACCGAACGGAAGATAAATGCGAAGAGCGTACCCGTCTTCCACGAGCCGATCCTGCAAATCGCGCCGAATGCCATACACCATCTGGAATTCGTAGGCTTCGGGCGCCAACCGGCGCTCGCCAATCAAGCGTTGAGCCTCGGCCAACATCTTCTCATCGTGCGTGGCGATGGCCGCCCGGCAGGGCGGTTGCAACAGGCGATCCAGGAGTCGTCGATAATTCTCGTCCACGTCGGCTTTGCGTTGATACGCGACCGATCGAGGCTCGCGGTAAGCGCCCTTGACGAGTCGAATCTTCAGGCCCATCGATTTCAATCGCTCCAGATCCCGCTCGGTTCGATAGAGATACGCTTGCAACGCCACGCCCACGTTGGACCAACGTTGAGCGAGCGAAGCGACGATGTTCACCGTATCCTCGGTATACGCGGACTCCTCCATGTCCACTTCCACGACGTTATTGAACGCGGCGGCCCGCTCCACGATCGCCTCCAACAGTTGCCGACACAAATCCCGATCGAAGGCCAATCCCAGTTGAGTGAGTTTGACGGAGATATTCCCACGAAGATGGTGCGTGTTGATCGCCTCCAACATGAGCTTATAATTCTCGGCGGCAGCGTTGGCTTCGCGCTCGCTGCTGACGTGCTCGCCGAGGTGATTGAGGCTCACCAGGCGATGCTGCGCGTTCAATTGCGCGGCGACGGCCAGCACCTCATCCAGCGTTTCGCCGGGGATGAACCGCTGAGCGAATCCCAGGGACATGCCCTTTCGAGCGATGAAATTGGTGATCGCCGGCTTGGTGGAGAGGAAAAAGATGAAATCTCGTGCGACGCCCATACGCCCTCCCGTGGCGATGAGGCGACGGCGCTCGGGAGCGGGCCGTCGCCTCGCTCAGATCGCGCATTCCAGAGTTCACTGGCGAATCCCCGCTTCCTTGAGCATGCGCTCGCGCTTGGCCTTGAACTCCGTACCCGGTTTCCATTGGGGATACTCGTCCTCGTTGGCCACGCGATAGCCGACCTCAAAGAGGAGTTGGAGATCCTCCACAGCTCCGCTCAAATCCCAATGGGGATCGTATTCGTCCGAAGGTTTATGGTAGTTCTCGGCGGTGTACTTCTCGCGCATGCGCAATCCCCACCCGGCGGGCCGGCCGATGTAGTCGACGCCGGGATCGGTGTACAGCGCGGGCACGCCCTGTTTGGCGAAATTGAAATGATCAGAGCGATAGAAGAAGCCCTTCTCCGGCTCCGGATCGGGCCGCACGACGCGGCCCTGTCGCTCGGCGATGGATCGAACGAGATCGTCGAGAGTGGAATTGCCGTAGCCGATGATGGTGATGTCCCGCGTCCGACCGAGCACGTTCAATCCATCCATATTAATGGCCGCCACCGTCTTGACCAACGGATAGACCGGATGCTCGGCGTAATAGCGGGATCCCAGCAGACCTTGTTCCTCCGCCGTCACGGCCAGAAAGAGGATCGTGCGTCGAGGTGGCGTCTCCAGTCGGGCGAACGCCTCGGCCAACTCCAACAATCCGGCCACGCCGCTGGCATTATCCACGGCGCCGTTATAAATCTGATCGCCTTTGAGCGAAGGATCTTTCCCCAAGTGATCCCAGTGCGCCATATAGACGACGGCCTCGTCCTTCAATCGGGCATCGCTTCCTTCCAACTTGGCGATGACATTATGAGAGTCCACCGTTCGAAGCGTGTTGGTGATCGAGATGCTCGCCTGAATGCCCAGCGAAACGGGACGAAACTGGCGGCTCACGGCTTTCTTCTTGAGCGCGTCCAGATCCTGGCCCGCCCATCGGAATAACTTCCTCGCACTCTCGATGGTCAACCACCCTTCAACCGCACATCGCGACATGTTCTTGTCGGGCGCGACGAGGTCGAATTGCTCGCCACTCCAACTGCCACTGACCACTTCCCAGGGGTAACCGGCGGGTCCCGTCTCGTGGATGATGAAACAGGCTGCCGCTCCCTTCTGGGCGGCGATTTCATACTTATAGGTCCACCGCCCATAGTAGGTCATGGCCTTCCCACCGAATACTTTTTCGTCGAGTTTGGAGGGATCGTGAGGATCGGGAACCGGAGGATCATTGACCAGCATGATGAGCGTCTTGCCCTTCACGTCCAATCCCTTGTAATCGTCCCAATCGAATTCCGGTGCGACGACGCCATACCCGACGAAGACGACATCCGAATGATCGATGCCCGTCTTCTCAACGACGCGTTTCGTCCAGGCCATGAACTCATCGCCGTAGTGGAACGCGATCTTCTTCGATCCCCTGTTGAATGTGAGTCGCATGTTGGGGTCGGCGGTGATGCCGACGAGGGGAACTTTCTGGAAATAACTCCCGTCGGGATTCCCCGGTCGCAATCCGAGCTTCTTGAATTGATCGGCGAGATAGGTGATGGTCAGTTCTTCGCCTCGCGAGCCCGGCAGTCGCCCTTCGAATTCATCCGAGGCGAGCGTCTGAATATGCCTGGCGAGATCTTCCGCCGACAGGCTGTTCAGGCCGGCCTCGGGCGGACTGGGTGGCGTGACGGTGGGCGACTCCACTCTGGCGCAAGAGGTGAACGCCACCGTCATGAAGAACCAACCCCAGATCAACAGTTTTCGTTTCATGGCGTGGCCTCCTCAAAGTGAATTGCATGTGAGCCGGGGGATAGTATAGGGGATAATGATCGAGGCGACAATATCCGAGAAAAGCATGGGGGACTAACCAGACGTCGCCGCTTCCGCGCTGCGTGATCTCATCGCCGGAGATCACGGTCGTGAGAATATGGCGTGATGGAACGACCGAGGGTGAACGGGTACTTCCCGACGCCGGTACCATCGACCTCATCCGCCGATGGCCCAAGAAGAAGATGAGGAGAGGCGAGCTCCGACTCGCCTCTCCTCCGGAGGGATCACGCGATGCGAGGCGATGTCCGCGTGATGAGTTGTCGTTCGACGGGCGGTCTCATCCGTCGAAACGCTGGCCAGCCAGGGCGAATGTGGGTGGGCGGGACTCCTGGGGGTGAGATGAACATCCACGGCCTTGGGGCCCACGGCGCGCCATACACCTCGATGGGGGGAGCAAACCGGCGATGTTGGCGCGCGCGCTTCTCCAATGTGGCGGTGACCGTCATCTCATGTCCCTCGCGGACGATGCGAATCTCCACCGGCCCCTCCTCCTTGCGGCGGATGATGCGGGCCGCGTCGCTGGGATCTTCCACCGTCTGGCCATCGATGGCGATGATCACGTCACCAGCCTTGAGACCGGCTCGGTCGGCGGGAGAATCCTTCCGCACCGACGTGATCAACGCTCCGGAGCGATCCTTCAGACCGAAATATTCGGCCAACTGAGGCGTCAGGCTCTGCAAGGTGACGCCCAATCGCCCCCGGCGGCTGACCATGAACGCCTCCCAATTGAGGTTCCGCAATGCCCGCCCGGCCTGTTCCAGGCTCTCGCCAATGAGCCCTTCGACATCCTCGCGCCACTTCTTCTCCCACGTCGATCGCTTGTCCAACGTGACGGTGAGCTCCATTTGGCGACCGTCGCGGAAGATACCCAATCGCACGGTCCGACCGGGCGGCGTCTCCCTGATGAGGCGGCGAAGTTGGACGGCACTCTCAACCGGCGTTCCGTTCCAGGTGAGAATGACGTCGTCTTTTTTCAGGCCCGCCCGCTCGGCCGGGCTGTCGGGGACGACATGGACGACCAGTGCTCCCCGCTCTTCGGGCAACCCAAGCCGCCGGACCGTTTCTGCCGTGACCTCCTCGGGAGAGATGCCCAGAAAACTCTGCCCGCCCCAAGCCCAGATGTGGACGAAACATCCTCCATGCCCTTCATCCTCTTGGCTCTGGTCCTGGGCTCGGCCATCACCAACCATGCCAACCAGAGCGAGGATCAATGCAGGAATGACGACGTAGACCCACAAGTTTTTCCTCATAACTGGCCTCCCTTCAATGTCATCTCGATATTCACTCTTCACTTGTGAGAACGTCGAACCCGGCGAGAGGTTCCCCGTTTTGTGTGCTCGAGGCTCGGTGAGCGTTGACGGAGAATATCTCCAAATTTTCGGACATTTGTCCGAAAACTTGGATGGTGGCCCGGAACGGCGGCTTGCCTTTTTGAGGTCAACGCCTTATGATAAAGGGAGTTAGTTTTCCGAGCCGGATATGGTACACTATTTGCAATATTGGATGGTGTGGCCTGAAGTGCCATCGCAATATCGCAGAGGAGGCGACACACTATGAGATACCTGGCATCAGTGGTTATCGTTCTGTTCGTCGTGATCGTGACGGCGCTCGGACAAGCGACGACCTCGCGCCTGGACGGCACGGTCAAAGACCCCACCGGCGCGGCCATTCCGGGCGCGACCGTCACGCTCACCAATATTGAAACGGGGACCACGATCACCACGACAACGAGCGAGTTGGGCGTGTACGTCTTCCCCCAAGTGCCCGCAGGATATTACCGGGTGACGGCCCAAGCCCCGGGGTTCAAAAAGATGGTCGTGGACAATGTCAAGGTCGATGTGGGCATCCCGACGACGGTGAATTTCACCCTGGAGGTGGGTGAATTGACCGAAGTGGTGGAAGTGACGGCCAGCGAAGGTCAAGCGTTGATCAACACGGTCAATGCCGAGTTGAACACCGTTGTGACCCGGCGACAAATTCTCGATCTCCCGCTCAACGGCCGCAACCCCCTCCAACTGGCCGGATTACAGGCTGGCGTGACAACCAATACCACAGTCCGGGAAGCATCCATCAACGGGCTGCGCGGTAGCTACACCAATGTGACCCAGGATGGGATCAACATCCAGGATAATCTGGTGCGCACCGACAGTCTCTTCGGCATCACCGCTCCCAGCGTCGATGATACGGCGGAGTTCAGCATTACCACGGCCAATGCCGGGGAGAACTCGGGCATCGGCGCCGTCCAGGTGCGGCTGGTCACGCCCTCGGGCGGCAACGAATATCACGGGAGCGTGTTCTGGTTCCACCGCAATACGGCGCTCAACGCCAACAGCTTCTTCAACAATGCCGCCGGCGAGCCCCGAGAGGTGCTCATTCGTAATCAGTTCGGCGGTCGCATCGGCGGCCCCATCTTCAAGGATAAGCTGTTCTTCTTCACCTGGTATGAGGGGACGCGGGAGGCGGCCACCGCTTCGCGCATCCGCACGGTGCTCACCGACCAGGCGCGCCGGGGCATTTTCCGCTATCGCGATGAATCGACTGGCGAACTCCAGCAGGTGAACCTCTTCGAGTTGGCCGGCGTCAATGCCGATCCGGTCATCAGCGAACTGATCGCTCTCACTCCCCTGCCCAATGATTTCGGCATCGGCGACGGATTGAACACCGCCGGATTCCGATTCAACAGCGGGGCCAGTTCGGACGACAATTTGTGGGGATTCCGGGTGGATTACGAGATGCGGCAGGATCACCATTTCGAGGCCATCTTCCGGCAGTTCCACTCCAACTTCCCCAACGACGTGTTCAATGATATCGGCGAGAAATTCCCCGGTCTTCCCGGCGGAGGACAGAAATCGCTCCGGCAACTGGGCTCGTTCGCCTGGCGGGCGACGTGGACGCCGACCATGACCAACGAATTGCGATTCGGTTTCCAGCGCGCGCCGGTCGATTTCTTCAACGCCGAGAAGTTCGAGAACGGCTACAAGTTGGCTTTCCCCATCACTACCAATCCCATTCAGAACTTCTCGCCGCAGGGTCGAACGACGCCCGTCTACGAACTCATCGACAACGCCACCTGGCTGGTCGGGAATCACAATATCCGCTTCGGCGGTCACGTGCGATGGGTGAGCTCCGACTTGTTCAACGAATTCGGGATCATCCCCACCTACGCGCTCGGGTTCGGCGGCGGCAGCCAGAATCCGCTCTCCCAAAGCCAATTCCCCGGTCGCATCTCGTCGACCGATTTCGAGCGGGCCTCGGACATCATGGCGCTGCTCGGCGGATTCCTGGAGACGGCGAGTCAAACGTTCAACGTGACCACGCGAACCTCAGGGTTCGTTCCCGGAGCGCGCGAACAGCGCGTCTTCAAGCAACGCTTCCTGAGTTTCTATGGCGGCGACACCTGGCGACTGCGTCCCAACTTCACGCTCAACTTCGGCCTGCGCTGGGAATGGCACACCGTGCCCACGGTGGCTGATGGGCTGGGCGTCCTCCCCGTCGGAGGCGTGGAAGGCGTTCTCGATCCCAACGGGTTTATCGACTTCGCCGGCGAAGGGACGGGGCGTTCCTTCTTCAATAACGACCTGGACAATTTCGCTCCCAACATCAGCCTGGCGTGGGATCCGTTCGGAGATGGTCGAACATCGATTCGCGCCGGCTATGCCATCAGTTACGTGGTGGACAGCGATTTCACCTCGGTGCGCAATGCTCTGCTGGCCAATGGAGGCCTCTCTCAGGATGTCACCATCACGGTCTCCGGTCGGGTGAGCGAGGGATTGCCGCCCATTCCCACTCCCGAATTCCGCATGCCCCTGTTCGCCGCCGAACAGATCAAGCTGGACCCCACCAGCGGCATGTACACCATCAATCCCAATCTCCAGATCCCCTATGTCCAGCAATGGACGCTGTCCATCGAACGAGAGATCTTCCGCGACACGAGCTTCGAGATCCGCTATGTGGGCAATCGCGGTACCCAGTTGTTCCGCGCCATCGATCTCAATCAGATGAGGCTCCCGCCCGAGTACCTGGACGACGTCCGCCTGCTGCAGGCCGAGCTGATGAAGGATCGCGATGGCGATGGACAGCCGGATAATCGCATCCCGTTGAGCCGGTCTTTCCTCCAATCGCTCCAGGTCTTCTCACGCCTGGCCAATCTGGGACGCACATTGCTGGCCAACTCCACCGTTCAGACGTTGATCGCCAATGGAGAGGCCGGCGAATTGGTCTTCTTCATGATGCTCAATCGGAACAGCGTCTTCGCCACCGAGGGCGTTCGCATCCCGGCCACCATCGGTCCGGATTTCTTCTACCCCAATCCCAACATCCTGTTCGGCGACGTATTGGGGAACTTCTCCTGGTCGACCTATCACGCGCTGCAAGCAGAAATCCGACGACGATTGAGCCAAGGCCTCTACTTCCAAGCCAATTACACCTTCGGCAAGGCGTTGACCAACGTCGGTGGCAACACGCAACATAATTTCGACGCCTTTCTGGACATCTTCCGACCGCAGTTGGAGAAGCGCCGACCGAGCTACGATGTGACCCACACGTTCAATGCCAATTTCATCTACGAACTCCCCTTCGGACCCGGACGTCGGTTCTTGAGCGGCACCAAGGGATTTCTGGGACGGATGCTGGAAGGATGGCAGATCAACGGTCTCCTGAACTGGCGCAGTGGCGCGCCCATCTCCATCATCTCCGGTCGGGGGACGTTCAATCGCCGAGGGCGCTCTGACACCAACACGGCGATCCTGAAAGGACTGACCATTCAGCAACTCGATAAGATGACCGGGGACTTCCGCCTCCCCGACGGAACGCCGGTCCTGTTCGATCCTCGACTGATCGATTTCACGATCGACGAGAACGGTCGCGCCGTCATCCGGGGCGCGAATCCGGAATTCTTCCAGCATCCCGGACTGGCCGAGGTCGGCACGTTGGGATTGACGGCGGTCAGCGGACCCGGCTTCTTCAACATGGACTTCAGCCTGCTGAAGCGAACCACGTTGCGCGAGTCGGTGAATCTGGAGTTCCGCGCCGAGTTCTTCAACATCTTCAACCACACCAATTGGGCCGTGGGATTCTTCCAAGACGCCTTCGGCAACGTCTCGGAGAACATCTCCAGTCCGAACTTCGGGCGCATCGTGGACACATATGATCCTCGTATCATCCAGTTTGCCTTCCGGGTGAACTTCTGATGAGGGACCGGGAGCGAGGTTCGGCACTGCGCTCCTCGCTCCCGGCTCTTCAGCAATGTGAGGAGGGAACGCTCATGCATCGCCGCCGCTCGATTCTGGCCATCATCTGCTCGATTCTCGCCCTCTGGTCACCGACCGCGGGAGCCGGGAGGCAAGAGTCGAACGAAAATCAACAACGGGCCCCCGTCACGCTCGGCGCCGCCGAGGTCGTCGTCGACGTCATCGTCACCGATAAGAAGAATCGTCCCATCACCGATCTCAAGCCGGAAGATTTCGAAGTCTATGAAGACGGCGTCAAACAATCCATCAAGTCCATCCGATTGGTGACCACCGCCGAAGGACCGACGGCGAGAGCGGAAGCAAAAGGCGCGGCGAAACCCGGCGCGCCCCGGCCCGCGCCCCCGTCCGTCGCCGCCCGCCGACCCGTTCATCTCATCGCGCTCGTCTTCGACAACCTCTCCATGAGCCTGCAGAGTCGAACTTTCGCCCGCCGCGCTGCTCTGGATTATGTCGATCGCATGGCCGAGAATGATCGCGTGGCCATCTTCGGCGTCGACCGGCGATTGTTTCTCGTGCAACCGTTCACCAGCGACAAGAAGGCGTTGAAACGAGCGGTGAATCAAGCGACCAGCGGGACGTCGCGTCAGTTCGCGTCCAGCGCCGAGGCCGTCGCCCGCCTCCTGCAATCGGGTTCGGGAGAAGGCGCGCCGCCGTCGGTGCGCCTGGCCGCCGCCGAAGCTTACACGCCACGCCCCGATGAGAACCCCGGTGCCGCCATCGAGGCGGTTCTCCTGAGCACGTTTCGCAGCTTCGAAGCTTTCGAGCGCGAAGCGCAAGCCCGGGCCACCGTTCTTGCGCTCCTCTCCATCATTCGTGGCCAGCAACGGCTCCCCGGGCGGAAGACGCTCATCTTCTTCTCCGAAGGATTCTCGCTGCCCAGCAATCTCTGGCCGCAATTCCAGTCGGTGGTCGGCGCGGCCAATCGAGCCAACGTGGCCATCTATACGATCGATGCCGCCGGTCTGCGCATCGAGAGTCAGGAAGAACGAGTGAGTCGCGAACTGTCGGCCATGGCCGAAGCCCGAGCGCGAGGAGCCGATCCCACCCACGTCGAAGGAGGCGAGTCGATGCTCGGCCGCGCCGAGAGCCTGGGACGAATGAACACCGAGAGCGTGCTCATCGAGCTGGCCGAAGCCACCGGCGGGCTGTCCATCCGCCATACCAACGATCTGCGATCCGGTCTGCGCCGCATCGATGAGGACATGCGGAGCTATTATCTGCTGACCTATGCGCCGACCAATCAAACGTTCGACGGTCGATTCCGCACGATTCAGGTCAAAGTGAACCGGCCGGGCGCCAGGGTACGAGCGCGCGCCGGGTATTTCGCCCTGCGCACCGCCGAGGCGACGCCGGTGTTCGCCTTCGAACGACCGCTCCTGGAACTCCTCTTCGCGGCTTCGCCCCCTCGCGATTTCGCACTCCATATGGGAGCGCTCCACTTCCCCGTCCCAGGTCAGGGGACGAAGGCGTCGGTCCTCGCGCAAATTCCCGCCGACATCGTCGATTTCGCACCGGCCGCCGCCGAGACTCCAAAGGCCAAGAAGAAAAAGAAGAAGAAAAAAGCCTCACCCCAGGGAAACGTCTATGTCGGCGAACTCGACGTTCTGGCGCTGGTCAAAGATGCGCGCGGCATTGTGGTCGGCAAGCTCGGCCAACGTTATCAACTGCGCGCCGCGCGCGAACGAGTGGAGGAGATGAAAAAATCGAACATCATCTTCTATCGCTCGCTGGATCTCCGGCCGGGCGCCTATCAAGTCGAGATCGCCGCCCGAGATGCCCGCTCCGGGCGAGCCAGCGTGACCCGCGCGGCGCTCCATGTGCCTGCTCCTTCGTCATCGGCGCTGCGCCTGAGCAGCATCATCCCCACCCGGGGTGGCGAGCCGCTTCGTCCTCAAGAACGCGACGAGAGCAATCCGTTCCACTTCGGTCAGACGGTGATCATGCCCAGTCTGACGCGAACGTTCAGCAAGTCGGATGAGCAGATGATGTTTTACTTCGTCGTGCAAACGCGGCCCGGAGCCACGGTTCAGGCCAAAGTGGAATTCCTCCAGCAGGGGCAAGTTCTCGCTCAAGCGCCGGGAACGCTTCCGGCACCCGATGAGAGAGGGCGGATTCAATTCCTGGCCACGTTTCCGGTGGCGCCATTCCCTGCGGGTCGTTACGAGGTGCGCGTCACGGTGACCGATGGAACCCATCGGGCGTCGGAGCACGCCTCGTTCACCATCGTCGATTGAGCGCTCGTCCCGCCTCGACGCCAAAGACGGCCGCCGAGTCACCCGGAACGCTTCCCCGGTGCATCCGGCGGCCCATGCGGTCGCGTTCACGGCATGAGAGCGCCGCGAAGGTCGCGTCCGATGAATACTACTCTCGATTGGGAGTCGATGGCTTCCCCGGCCACACCTGGCGAAACTGTTCTCGATAGGCGGCGGCTCGCTCCGCCTCGCCGGTCTTCTCCAGCACCTGGCTGATGGACCAGAGCGCGCGCACATAGATGGGGGAGGCCGCGGGTACGGTGATGGTCAGAACCTTGTGATCCAGGATGGCCTCATAGGCACGGATAGCCGCATCCCACTCTTGGCGCTGCTCGTAGGCGCGAGCCAGCGACTGGTGGGCCACCAGATAGAGTCGAGGATCGAGCGCCGTCAGGGCGGCTAATCGC
>RFHM01000045.1 GCA_003696865.1 Acidobacteriota bacterium
GGAGAGGCCAGGTTGACGCCGAAACTCCATACCATAGTAAACAGCAATAAGCGGCGAAAGTTCGCATCGATCAAAGGCCGTAATAGCGCTCGGAAATACGCCTGCTTCTGGGGAGATGAAGTCAGAGGGGGTTCGGGAATCCTCTTCAAGAACCCGATGCTCATCAGGCCGGCCATCACGGCTACGAGAAACAACCATTGGAAATCGCTCAACGTCTTCCCCCAAGCATCGAGGAACCACCCCCCTATGAGAGAAGTTCCCACAGTCGCTATGCCATTGAACATGTTCCGGCGACCAAAGAAGCGACCGCGCAGGTTTTCTGGGACCACGTCGGCAATCCAAGAGAGCCAGGCCACGGCTGAGATGGCTCCCAGAAAATAACTGGTCGCCACCAACACCATGAGACCCCATATGATCCAATCCTCATGTGATCGCCTGGAAAAAGGAAGAAGAGCGACGAGCAACCAGAGCAATCGAGCCGTGGTGGCTGTCCAAACGCAGACGGGAGCTCGACGCCCCATGCGCTGCACGAGATAGGAACCTACAAACTGGAACCAGTTCGCCACAAACGGAAGAGCCGCCAGGAGGCCAATCTCCCATTCCGTAGCCCCCAGGCTCAGCGCAAAACCCGTCAGGAAGAATCCTCCCGTGAGGACGGCATAAACAGAGGCAAAGAACCCATCGTACAGGGACAGCGAGAGGCTCCTCCTCACTTCGCTAAAATGGGACGGGCTTCGGGCAATTGAGGGAAGCATAAGTCAACCTCCACCTGATGTGCTCAGATCGAACCTGGAAACATCCCGCGATCGGGAATGCCTTACGCTTGCTCATATCAACTCTCACATCCAAAGCCTCAAAGATGATTATTACCGAAGGACCCGAATTGGCCACACATTATAGCATAGGAAGACGCCTTGTGACTCGTTCCACCTTGGACGTCGCCCATCAATGGTTGGTGCGCGAGCGTCGGGACATGACCATGATCGTCCGCCACGTGGGATACCTCCAGTGGGAGTTGAAGAAAACTCACTCCGGCCTCGGCAGCCCCCCTTTCCACCTCCCACTCTGTACTCAGGCTCCCTGCTATCAGTATCCAGGGCCACGGAGTGAGGGGAGCATAGGGTCACTCCATTTTTCGGAGTCGCCATGAATCTCTCGGGGCGGATAATCCGTCGCGCCCAAGTCCTCTGTAACTTGGACGGCATTCCATTTCGGAGTCGGCCGCGCGTCTTCAGGGACTCAAAGCGCGCGGTGTCCTCTCGCTCGCCTCGAGCACCAAGTAGCCAGCCTCGTCCTCGAGCTCGGTTTCAACCGGACCACTTCCCGACCGTCTCCCTACCTCCTAGGCTTGGAAGCATCCGATGCGCCCATGGGGCGTTAAGCCGTCTCCGGAGGCCCGCATCCCAGGAGACCGAAAGAAGGTCTCTCCCTCCAGAGTCTTGAAAGAGCGGTCGCCCTCTTGGCGAGCCGGTGGGACAGGCGTGTCTTTACCGACTTTTGGTGGCCGCATCAGAAAGCGAGTGGTCTCCCGGTAACATGTTGTTCTCGGGGTTCACCGCTCCGGAGCGTGGAGAGCCCAGAGTTTTCGACGAATTTTTGAGCTTGCTCGGCGTTCTCAGCGGACTCAGCGGTAGAAAGATGGAGTCAGGTTCCCAACAACACGCAAGCGAGAGACCATCAGAAAGCGTCCTTGACATTGAAATGATGCGTCGGCTATTTTGGACGATGTGGGACAACACGAAGCACTCGATAATGCCCTCTCGGCGTTACAGGCACGTGTTTCAGCAGCGCTCCATGAGCTCAATACGGCGCTCAGCCAAGATGTGGCATTTCATCGGAATGTCATAGCTCTTGGCCAACAAACGTTGAATGAGAGTCATGAACGGCTGGAAACCCTCTATCACGGGCTTTCGCCGTCTGGCGGGGACGAGCAGAAGGAGAATATTCAAACGCAGATCAAACACGAACTGCGACGTATCTATGCTGTGCTGAAGCGTGACCTACCACGGCGACTGGCCCATCATTATCGGCGAGATCCCGTCGTCGAGGTTCTGAACCGCACGATCACTCAACTCCAGGCGCTCCCTCGATACAGCGAGAAGAAACTTCTGTTAACTTTCCATCGCCCACTGACCCGCTGTTCTCGTTTAGGCGTGAGATTGCGCTTGATCCGCCCTCACCGGAGAGTCCCCATTCCGTTACGTGTGCTCGTGCGACAGTGGCTTATGCGGCAGAGGGTCGATCGATTTCGCCTTTTGGGATCGAAGATCATCGAACGGCGAACAAGCATCATGGAGCACATGAACGAGGTCTGGCATATTGTTCGGTACAATTTGGAGGGGGCCATTGCCGAATTGGAATCTCAAACTCAAACCGCCCACGATGGAGAGAAAAGTCGCGAAATGGCTCTGGGAGGGTTGAAGCGGGCGGCGGCTCGGCTGGGTGATCTGGTAGGACCGCTTATCGAGATCTATGGCCAGATCGAACAGGCCACTGAGGGAATGCCCCGAGCGATTCTTGAAGACCTCCAATCTGAAGCGGCGACCCTGATGACGTGGAGAGGGCGATGGCGGTGGTACACCAGAAGCGTCGTATTAAGGCTCTCCCAGGGGGCCCGAGAATGGATGGGCCGGACCATGGGTCGAGGTCGCCAGTCCATGGCATGGGTGCAACAAGCTCACCTCCGGCTCATGGAGCAGTGCCGCCCATTCATCGAACGTGTGAGTCCATTTCAAGATGAGCCCACGACGCTCTGGAAGGTGGTGGATGAAGCTTCTATTGAAACCGCCCTGCGCTATCAGGAGCAGTTACCGGCGATATATCGACGGTTATTCAACTTCGAACCCTTGGAGTGGGAGGAACTTCTGGTTGGTCGAGAGGATGCCATGATGCGCCTTATCGATGCCGTCGCTCGATGGGAGCGCGGTCGCTCAAGCAGCGTGTTGATTCACGGCGAATACGGAAGTGGAAAGACGAGCGTGCTCAATTGCGCCGAGAATCAATACCCCAGTCAAGCGCCCATTCGACGGGTAGTGCTGACGGAGAAAATCACCACCGAAGTTGACCTGATGACGTTCGTTGCGTCCTTATTCGGCTGGCCCTCGCCCCCGGGGTCGATCGAGGCGTTGTGGTCGCAGACGCTCACAGACAAAAGAACCATTGTGGTGATCGAGGGCGCCCATAATTTTTATCTGCGAGTGATGGGGGGATTTCGGGCGCTACGATTACTCTTGTTGCTCATTGACCGCACGAATCATCACCATTTGTGGATCCTCTCGATGCGCGAGCATGCCTACCATTACCTTCGGCGACTGTTTCGTATCGGTGATCATTTCACCGATGTGCTTGCCATGAGTTTATTGTCACGAGATGAGTTAAAACAGGCCATCTTACGGCGGCATCACCGGTCGGGATTTCGTCTTCGATTTCGCCCCGATGACTCCTCGATGCGGCTCAAGCGTAAGCTCCGGAGCGTTCGTGGCGATGTCCAACGAGAGCAAGCCCTATTGGAGGAATATTTTTTTGACCGGTTGCATGCCGTCACCAGAGGCAATGTCTACGTGGCCATCTTCTATTGGCTTCGAGCCGTGCAGCAAACGATCGAAGAGGATGTTTTGGAAGTGGCTCCTATTGAGCCTCTCTCTTTCCCATTCCTGGAGCGGCTGAGTTCCGACTATCTGTTCAGCGTCGCCGCCGTACTTCAACATGGGGAGCTAACGGCCGAACAACTCGCCGACGTCTTGGATTGGGATTTAGTCAAGAGTCAGCTCGTTTTGGAATATCTCAGCGAGAAGGGGATTATTTGCCCGGCGGAACGAAACACGCATCAACCACGATATGAAATAAATCGTCTCATGCTCAAACCGGTGTTGGATATCCTCCGGCAACGCCATATTATTTATTAGAGGAACCGCGATGGTCATTGAGCAAGACATGGGAATAACGAAATTGAGGGAAATCATCACTCCAGGACGTGTAACTGAAAGTGTGGTGGTTCTTTTCTTCGCCTGGCTGGTCGTGCACCTCATCAACATTGTCCTCGGCAAGCTGGCAGATCGGTGGAGTCGATATCGGCTTCGGATTCTTCAATTCGCGCCCATTGTGAGTACTCTGGTGTGGAGTTTGAGCATTGTGTTCATCATCTTCTTCATCTTCCAACCAGACGAGACGACGGTAGCGGCATTACTCGGCGGTTCGGCCATAGCCATAGGATTGGCTTTTCAGGATACGCTGAAGAACTTCCTGGGCGCTCTCACTATTCTGATGGATCAACCTTTTCAGGTCGGTGACAAAGTTGAGATTGGACCCTACTATGGCGAGGTGGTGAGCATTGGGATGCGCTCGGTCAAACTAGTGACCAACGAAGATTCATTGGTCACCGTACCTAATTCCGTAATCGTCAACCAATCGGTTTCTAATGCCAATAATGGCGATCTCGATTGTCAGGTCGTCGCCGATGTGTATCTCCCGGCGCATACGGATGTCACGGTCATCGAAGAACTGGCCTGGGAAGCGGCGGCGACGTCTCCATACGTCTACCTGGAGAAACCGATCATGATCCGTATTGCCGATGAGTTTAAGGAGCGCCCCCTGACCCGAGTGCGCATCAAAGCGTACGTGTTGGATGTACGGCTGGAGACGCTATTTCATAGTGATGTCTCCAAACGCGCCAAGAGAGCGTTCATCGAAGCGGGGCTTCTTCCACCAGGATTTGGGGGGCTGGAGTCTGACGCCAGCGCACAATCGCGCCGCGGCTCGTCCTCTTCGGCTACACCGGGGTCACGGGCGCCCTCTCCACGCCAGCGCCCCTCGGTGCCCAAAACGAACTGATCGTGAGGGCCGACCGAGTTCTACGCTTTGTGGGCCGTGATGTTTCATCGAATCGGCTTGGTGATCTCTCTCATTGGTGTGGGTGTATGGCACCAAAATTTTACAAGAGCGAGCACGTCAAACGTCATGAGCCCATGGTCATCTTCGACCAAAGGGAGTGAGCGACCCCAGGAACCCTTATTTCCTGGCCTGACACGCCAACCTAACGTCCAATAAGGAACGGCTTTGTCCTGGGCGGTGAAATCAAGAAGGTCTCGGTCGTCAATTCCGTGATGGAGATCGGTCTCCCCATCGGTCAATGAACTCTCAGGGAGTCGCCGTCTGAGCGCCGTCACCCATAACGGCCTCAGATATGCGAGAATTCGTCCGGCTCCTGCTCCTTTTTTTCCAGGAACTGCTTCTCCAAGACGCGTCGGGCGACGTCGCGTCCTCCCAATCCGAAGGCGAGAGCCAATCCCAGCATCACCGCGCCGAACGCGATAATGAACGCGGCAGTGACGATACTGGTCGCAATTTCCAATTGCTCCAGGGCCATGGCGAAGGCGAGGATGGCGATGAGGAACTTGACGACCAGACTGATCGCTCGCGGGGATGGCATATTAGCATTCACCGCTGCCAGTAGTGCCGCCCGGGAGAGAAAATTCCCGATCAGGAAACCGACAAACAGGATCAGCAGGGCGGCAAAAATCTTGGGCAGATACATGAAGAACTCGGCGATGAGTCGATCGATCACTCCGACGTTCAAGGCGCTCAGGCCGATCATGAGAAAACTAATGAATACGATCCAGAAGGCGAATCGCCCGGCGCACTCTGAAGGGGCGGCGCGAATATCGGCGCGGGCGAGCACCTGAGAGGCTCCGGTCGTATCACAAAACTGATCGAACCGGGCCAGCACCAAGGCGCGCCGGATAAGTCTCTTCAATACCCAGGCCACCAACCAGCCAATGGCGATGATCACCAAAGCGGCCAAAAGATTGGGTAGGAACTGCTCCAATCCCTCATAGAATTTTTCTAACGTCGTCATCACGGCGTCCGTAAATGGTCCGTCCATAATCCACCTCCTTGTCAGGACTCCCATTGCTGGATGAGATACGGCTTCATTCGCTCGTATTCTTGGCACAAATCTTCCAGGAGGCGCTCGACCTCATCGGCGTCGGCCTCGGGTGTTTCCAGGACGAAAGAGGCGATCCGGCCCAGGTAGAGCGGCATGAGCGACTTCAACAAGTGCTCCCGGTTGATGAGAGCCTTATGATAAGCGACGGCATAATCGTAGATCGTGCGAACCCACAACGACGAGGGATAGCGAAACGAGTTCTCATCGGTATGCCCGATTCGCTTGATCTCCCGGAAGGTCTCCGGGGTCAGAATCGTCTCCCACAACGGACCGAGTTCTCGTAAGCCCGTCCGAAAAATCTGTACCATGCGATCGACGTTCACCCGAATGGGCTCCAGACCCACCGTGTACTCGAATCCGAATGTCGGCACAGGCTGGGAGCCCCGGACCCTCTTCCAGTGCTCCTCGTGGGCCTCCATCAAACTGAACACCGAACTGACCACTTGCATGAGCATGGCGCTCAGGTCCGCTCCCGGGTCCTTAGCGGCATGGATCTTGGCCCCCAAGAAAGACTGACAGATCTTGAAGCCTCCGGTGATGGCCATCGTGGTCATCCAGATGTCGATGCCAAAGCGCGCCACATCGGTGTGCCACACATCGTGGGCGAGATAGTGCTCGGCTAATCGCCCCGAGAAACCGAAATCGCCTCCAATGGGTTGTCGCACCCGTTTCCCATAAAGAGCGCGGGTCAACGGATAGACGATGCTATTGGTAATCGTGCCGTCATATTTATGGCGATGATAGAGCGGAGCGACGAAATCGAATCCCTCCCGATAAACGGGAGAGATGAGCAGATCGATCCACTCCGGCGTGATGCTCCGAAGATCGGAATCGACCACGGCACAGGCTTTGGCCTTCAATTCCCGGGCCACGCCGAAGACGAGGCGGAGCGCGCTCCCCTTGCCCGGGATGCCGTGATACGGAGTGATGATTTTGTGAACCGGGCGCAAGGGGTGAGTGGCGAGAATGGTATGATAGTCATTGATGGACGCCGACCGGACGACCTCTGGGGTTCCGTCGGTCGAGCCCCCATCGGAGTTGATGAGCAGCGTCCGCTCCCGGGGAAAGTACTTGGCGAATCCGGCCTGAACGGCGCGGACCACGTGACCGATGGTCTGGGCACTATTGAAGCTGGGAATGCCGACCAGAATATCGACTTCACCAATGACCTTCAGTTGCTCGCGCAAGGGTTCGGGAAGCCAGTCATTCTCTGCCATTGCTTCACTCCGCGGGTGAGAATGCGTGATCAAGGCGTGCCACAGGGCAGCCTCGCTCATCATGCGCCACGCCAGGTGCCTGATGAGCGCGCATCCGCACCTTGACCGGATTATACAGCACCGGTCTCCCTGGAGGCAATCGGAGGCTCCGATCACCCGCGCGCTCGATGGGATTTTCGGCCCACGCGGACGATGGACGACGTTCCCTCCAGGGTGAACTGGCCCATCGTCCAGGCAATAGATCCTGTAAGGGATGACCCCTCTATTCCCCCAATGACCTCTTTTTTCAAGGCTCATGTGGTGAGAGCTTCCGCGCTGGGGCAGGACCTTACCCCCCTCTCACCACCTCTCGTCGAAACTCTCACTCTCCGGCGAGGAGATGCTCAGCCTTCCGACAGAGGGTTGACTTTGCCCTATTGGTAGAGTATAAGCACTGCTTCTCTTTCCGGGCCGGGCGTCAACGCCGATCGATCCGATGGGAGAACGACGATATGGACAGGCTGAAGTTACCCGAGCGCCTCAATCGGCTCGGCGAACTGGCTTACAATTTGTGGTGGAGTTGGCATCCCGAAGCGCGAGCGTTGTTTCGCAAGCTGGATCACTCGCTGTGGAATCGGGTGCATCACAATCCGGTGAAACTGCTGCATGAGATCGCCCCCGAGAAGCTCGACGCCGCCGCCGAGGACCCTGCTTTTCGTCGCCAGTTCGACGCGGTGCTCAAGGCGTTCGACGAGGATCTATCCGATCAACACACCTGGTTCACCACCCAGTTCCCCGAATTCATCGACGCCCCTATGGCCTATTTCTCGTTCGAATTCGGGCTCCACAACTCGCTCCCCGTCTATGCGGGAGGGCTGGGCATCTTGGCGGGCGATCATTGCAAGGAAGCCAGCGACCTCGGACTCCCTCTGGTCGGCGTCGGCTTCATGTACCCTCAAGGCTACTTTCACCAGCGCCTCTCACCGGACGGATGGCAGCAGGCCGTCTATGAACAACTGAACTACGATGACGTTCCGGTCCAACGGGCCACCGGTCCCGACGGTCGGGCCTGTGTCATCCGGGTTCCGCTCAACGCTCGCGACATCTGCATTGCCGTGTGGCGCGTCCAGGTCGGGCGCGTGCCCCTTTATCTGATGGACACCAACATCGAAGACAACGAGCCGTGGGACCGCGATCTCTCGGCGCGGCTCTATGGGGGGGATCAGGAACTGCGCATCCAGCAGGAGATCGTCTTGGGCATTGGCGGCGTCCGCGTCCTCCGCGCCCTGGGCATCGAGCCCGCCGTCTGGCACGCCAATGAGGGGCACTCGGCATTCATGATGGTGGAGCGAATTCGCGAATTCGTCGAGCGAGGACTCTCTTTTCACCAGGCCATGGAGCGCGTCCGGGCGACGACGATATTCACCACTCATACGCCGGTACCCGCCGGCCACGATGTTTTCCCTTTTCAGCTCATCGAAGAGCACTTCAGCCACTACTGGCCCCAACTGGGATTGAGTCGGGAGGAGTTCCTCGCCCTGGGAGCCCATCGCGAACCCTGGGGAGAGGGTTTCAACATGACGGTGCTGGCGCTCCGATTGTCCGGATATCGCAATGGCGTGAGTCAACTCCACGGGGAAGTCTCACGGAAGATGTGGCGTTCGGTGTGGCCGGATGTACCCGATGAGGAACACGTCCCCATCACCTCGGTGACCAACGGCGTCCACGTGCCCACCTGGGTGGCCCCGGAGATGGACCGGCTCTATGACAAGTACCTGGGGCCCGATTGGGTCGAGCGTCACGACGATCCGGCCTTGTGGGAACGCGTCCTGGAGATCCCCGATGATGAACTCTGGGCCGTTCATCAGCAGTTGAAACGAAAGCTCATGAGTTTCATCCGCGAGCGCGCCCGCCGCCAGTGGATTCGCGGCGAGGTCACTCCCGAACAAGTGCTGGCCTCGGGGACGTTGCTCGATCCAGAGGCCCTCACCATCGGGTTTGCGCGGCGGTTCGCCACCTATAAACGGGCCACATTGATTTTCCGCGATCTGGAACGGCTCAAACGCATCTTGCAAGACCCTTGGCGTCCGGTCCAGATCATCTTTGCCGGGAAAGCTCACCCCGCCGACGAGCCGGGTCAGCAACTCATCCATCAGGTTTATGCGTTGGCCAGAGATCACGGATTCGGCGGCCAGATCGCCTTCGTCGAAGACTATGACATGCACGCGGCACGATATTTCACCCAGGGCGTCGATGTCTGGCTCAATACGCCTCGCCGACCCCACGAGGCCAGCGGGACGAGCGGACAGAAGGCGGCGCTCAATGGCATCCCGCATCTGAGCATTCTGGACGGCTGGTGGGCCGAAGGATATAACGGCGCCAACGGGTGGGCCATTGGCGGTCAACCGGATGAGACGGACAGCGATCCCGAAGTCCAGGACGAAATCGATGCCCAAGCCATCTATCGACTCCTGGAGGAGGAGGTGGTCCCCCTCTACTATACGCGCGACCGGGATGGTGTTCCCCGTGGATGGATCGAGGTCGTCAAAGAAGCCATTCGCACCTGCGCCCCTCGATTCTCAGCGCGCCGCATGGTCAAGGAGTACACCGAACGGATGTACGTCCCCGCCGCCCGAGCTTGTCTCCGGTGGCAACCATCCGAGCAGAGCAGTCGAGGCTCACGTCAATAGCATCCCGCCTTCATCGCGAACGAGCGACGCCTTCGCCGGCACGAGCGTCTCCTCCAGAGAGTCATCCCCCTCGTCCCTCGAACCGAAACGCACCGTGACCCGATGCTCATTTCTCGCTCCCACCCGTGATAGAAGGAAAATCGAGATAGAGCTTTCGCAGTTTGCCGGCCACCTCGGGGTTGAGCAGAGTGAGGTCAGAGGTGATCTCATCCCGACGGCTGAGGATGGCTTGCAGCGGGTCCCGCAATTCCTCGTCCTCGAGGCGATAGAGGAGGTCGCGCAGACGATCGAAAAATTGCGTCGATTGTTTCTTGGCCTGCTCATAATTCTTCTGTTCGACCTCCATGACCATTCGGCCCAACTCGTTGTGCAGTCGGGCCAGTTCCAGCTGCTCCTCAGTATGCCGGAGTTCCGTCGTTCGCCTCTCCAACTGTTGGCGCACCTCGGCCAATTGCGTCTCCAACCTCTGCGACTTCACGTACATGGGAATGAAGCCGGCCAACGCCGCCACAATGAGCAGGATCACCACGATAAGGAATTTCCCTCGGATTGAAGATTTCTTCGACTCCTGATCGGTCATCGTCGATCCCCTCCTTAAATATAGGGTGGCGCAAGCTGACAGCTCGCGCGACATTCCCCGAACGCCCATTTTCATCCATTCAGTGTGGGCCTGTACAGTTTTAACTCCCTCGATAGGGTGACGCAAGCTGTCAGCTTACGCGACATCTCTTTTTCATCCATTCGGTGTGGCCTGTATCCATCACCGATCGTCCATCGAAATGGTCCATGAACCGGGTTCGACCGGGCCTCACTCATCCACTGGGCGACAAAGGATCGGTGACGACGCATCGCTTTGATCACCAGTCGCTCGGTCGCCCCAGATTGACGGTGAAGCCGGCCAGGATCTGGTAATCTCGCCGTCCGGCAGCCAGTCCCAGTTGCCGCACGGCGAAGTCCAACACCCAGTTCGGTCGGAAGCGATAGGTCACTCCTTGACCGAGCGAAACGGCCGCCGCTCGGTGACTGGGATTCTCATAGAGCAACCCACCGAACACCGTCCATCGACTCCGAGGGCCCGATTCCCCCAATGTGCGAGCCACATCCACAGCCACATCGTACTGTTGAGCCGGATTCGTGGCCGAAGGGTGGGTGGCGCTCGTCCACGTGCCGTTGACCGTAAGACTGTTCAAGCCCATCCCATAGACCATGATTCCCGTGAGGCCCAATCGCGCTCCCCGATCACCACGAAGGAAGAACAGCGCCTGGGGCACAACGGCCACTGACAGAGTCTCCCCTCGATAGACGGGCCGCCGAACGGCAAAACCCAACCGGTCGCCGAATCGGGTCGCTCGGCGCGACGTCTCCTCGACGCTGGTGAGGGCGTCGAACGTCAGACTGAATTCCGCCCGATGGAATAGGCCGCGACCCACATCAGGCGTGTACTTCACCGTGACCGGCAGAGCGAAGAACCCCCTCCACGATGTCGTTCCCACTTCTAATTCCAATGTGCCCGGCGCCGTCGTCGAGGTGTCCGAGGTGAATGTGGGTCGCTGCGGCGTCGCCTCATACGGTCCCGAGGACGCCTGAGCTCCACCTCCACTTTGAGCCGCGGTCAGCGAGTGCATCAGCAGTATGCCGAGACTCGCCCGCACCATCCTGGGCCACCATCGCTTCCATCCCGTCACCGGTATTGGCGCTCGCCACATATTCCACAGCCCGGGTTTCCTCGCTTCCGGATTCTTCCCTTCGAACATCTCCCAGATCATCCGCATCGTTCCGCACCCACTATCCATCTCCAGATCTCACTCGCCACGCCGGCGCTGGCGCACCGTTCTCACGATCAAAATCATGAATGTGATGACGGTCAAGGGGATGACAAACGTCATCATGACCGCGCTGAACGCCGCCAATGCCGCATGATTGACGGCATCCAGAACCAAATAGACGATGTAAGCGATATAATAGCCGAGAAACAACCCTCCTTCCCAGCGGGCGATGATGTTTCCCGTGAAGAAGACGGGCAAACAGGCGACGGCCACAGCGATCATCACGGGAATGTCGAATCCCAGCGCCGCCGACGAAACGCGCACGCCGCTCGGCGAGACCAGACTGGTGAGCCCGAGCACGGAAAGAATGTTGAAGATATTGCTCCCCACCACGTTACCCACGGCCAGGTCGCGGGCTCCATGGATGCTGGCCACCACGGAGGT
Organism: Acidobacteriota bacterium; assembly: GCA_003696865.1. Classification (GTDB taxonomy): domain Bacteria; phylum Acidobacteriota; class Blastocatellia; order HR10; family J050; genus J050. Next base: position 12,041 of record RFHM01000045.1, read on the forward strand.
CGCCAACTCGGGCAGAGATGTGCCCAGAGCGACAACCGTCAGGCCGATGACCAACTGATTCACCCCCCACATCTCGGCCATATGGACGGCGCCCTCGACCAGCCAACGGGAACCGAACCGCAAAAGGACGAACCCCACCAGGATGAGACCGATATCCATCACCCAGCGGACGGGAGAGCGATTCTCCGACACACTGAATTCCTCGGCATAGTCTTCCTGAAGTCGGTTCTCCCGGCGACTCTCGCGGATGGACCATACGGTGTATATCACAACGCCGGCGAACAGCAGAAGACCATCCATTCGTCCGATCCGACCGTCCAGCGCCAGCAGGAGCATGGCGAAGGAGACGCCCACCATGAGCGGGACATCCAGCCGGACCAGTTGCTGAGAGACGCGTAAAGGAGTGATCAGAGCCGACAGCCCGAGGATGAGCAACACATTACAGATATTGCTCCCCACCACGTTGCCCAACACGATGTCCGGTCGTCCGGCGAGGCCCGCCTGAACGCCCACGGCCAACTCGGGGGCGCTGGTGCCGAAAGCGACCACCGTCAACCCAATGACCAGCGATGAAACTCCCACCGCTGCGGCCAGTCGCACCGCACCTCGCACCAGAGCTTCGGCGCCACCGATGAGCAGCACCAATCCCGCGGCAAATGTGGCCACCGACATCACATCCATCCGTTGAGCCTCCGATTCATGCCCGCCTTCTCATCACCGACTGGAACCCGAAAAGCGAACGCTCGATCATTGGCGCGAATGTTCATCCTCCCGCTGAGGATGATCGGCTCCCGTCGAGCGCGTCGATTCGTCATCCAGAGAAGCCCGCGTTCGCCCCCGAAGCGGCCTCAACCCCGGTTTTCCCTCCAGCGCATTATCATAAAATCGCTGCGTCGGATAGGCGAAGTCAACATTGGGGCATTCCGCAAAGGCGTCGAGGATGTCTTCCCAGATCGCCTGTTCGCTGGCTCGTCGTTGGCGCGGATCACAAAGATATCGAAGCGTCAGAAGGACGCCACTCTCTCGCACGCTGGTGTAGACGGTCGGCGTCAACTTCTTGTAAAAGATCATGAACTTCCGCGCCGCCGCTTGGACCTCTTCGGCCGCCGTCTGGCTGAGCGATCCGGCGCGCCTCGAGGCGATCTCGTGCAGGATTTTCTTGGCCTTTCGCCAATCACTCTCGAAGGTGACCAACACGGGAATCTCATTCCAGATGAACGCGAACCCCTGAGTATAGTTAGCCAGCACTTCGGTGAACACTTTTCCATTGGGAATGTGAATCATCCGACCGGTGCTCTGATCAGCGTCGACCCAATGACCGATTTCCAGAAGTGTGAACTCGAAAATACGCACATCGATGACATCGCCGGCATGATCGCCGATTTGAATCCGGTCGCCCACCTCAAACGGCCGCCGCCAGAGAATGAAAACCCATCCGGCCAGATTGGTGAGCGGATCTTTCAGGGCGATGGCCAATCCGGCCGAAACCAATCCCAGATAAGTGGCCAAGGACCCAAATCCCGCGAACCATTCGCGCCCCACAGCCAATGCGCCCAGCACAACGGTGACATACAGCGTCATCTTCTGCCACTGATAGCGTTGGCGAACATCTTCGACGCGCCGCCACACCAGCATCAAAATCGCTCTTCGGAACAGCCAGAGCAGGACGATGATGATCAGCGAAACGACCAGCTTCTCCTGTGTCGCCGGACTCATGCCGAGAGCGCTTTCCATCCACTGACTCCATCGCTTCATTATATCTTCACCTTGTTCGAAATGGCCCGAACCATTGTAACATCAGCCAGGCTATCGGCCACATCGGAGAACGTCCATTTATTAAGAGATGAACGTCCGTGAATCCTTCGGCTCCTTCTGGGAAAGCGTGATGGAGCGCTTCTGCCGAACGATCCAATGTCTGGCGCGCACTCTGCTTCCCACGTATAATGGGTACGATTGACGATGCGGAAGGGGAGGCACGAGGAGGTGAACACCCATGTGGTGACGAACTTTCCCGCCGGATGCACCGTTTATCTGGATGAGCGTCATGTGTAACCGGAGGACATGAGTCATGGCCAAGACATGCCCGCAATGCCGAGCACCTATTCTGGAAACACAGCGGTTTTGCCGCTATTGCGGCCATCGATTGGATCACGGGTTCCAGGACTACATCGACACCGAGCGCGCCGATGAACCGGTCCCTCAGGGCGCTCATCCGGGCAACGTTGCCTCTGAGGCACCGACTTGGATACCCATGGCGGCTTCGCCTACCACCCCTCTGGAGAAAAGGCGTCGTCGGCCCGGGCTGATCACCGCGCTGGTCAGCCTGTTCGTGGTGGCCATCCTGGGAGCGGGACTCCTCTTTTTCTCCTGGCTGCCTGGCGAACCGAAGACGACGGTCACCCTCCCGGCTACTCCGCCATCCCCTCCGGAAAGACCGCCGTCGCCCCCACCATCACCGGCTCAGCCACGAGCATCGACATCTCCCACGCCGACGCGCCGAACACCTGGCCAACGCATTGAACGGCGGATTGGTCAATTGCTCGCGCAACGCGCCATTCGTCTCCAGCACGAGATTGACTCTCTCAAGCGACGCCTCCAGCACTCCGAGGAACTCTCTGATCGAGAGCGCCAGGAACTCCTGGCCAAAGTCGAGGAACTGGAGAACAAGCGTCTTGAGGTTCTTGCCGCAGTCAAGATTCTTCAATCCGAGACGCTTCGAGATCTCCTCCGAAGACGTCTCTTGAAGGAAGATGCGCTTCGAGCGGTGGAGGAGGAACTCAACAAACTCGATATCCACATCGACGAGGAGCCGAACGGGACAAAACCGCAATCCCAGTGAACGCCGGTCACCGGCAACGGGGTCTCTCCTTGACACAACCGGAGGGCGTCTGACATTTCCCACTCTTCACACTCGAAAGGCGCGCCTCCTTGCGAGCAGGAGGTCCTGCCAGGACCTCATCGATTGAAAGGGATGCCTCACCGACCATCGACCTGCTATGATACTCCACTGAGAGCGAAAAGCCGAGAGAGCGCATATGCACATCACACCTGCTGTGATTGCCGAAATGGAGAGAAAATACGGCCATCCCCGAGAGATCTCTCTCGACTTCGAGATGCAGGAACGCGAATTCCGAC
>RFHM01000046.1 GCA_003696865.1 Acidobacteriota bacterium
ATGCTGTAGTAAGCCCGCTTCAGCCGGTTAGGGTACTTGATCGCCATCTCTCGATAGATGATGCCGTGAGGTGTGAGCAGGGTCGGGATGCCGCTGCGCAGCGCCGCGTCGGCGTAGACACCGGCGATGTGAGCGTGGATGAGGTCGGGGGCCAGCGTCTGCATATACCGGACGAGCTGACGGCGGGTCAGGAAGTAGTAGAGCGGGCCGAGGCCCCGGACAGCCGGCAGGTGATGCACCGGCAGACCGTCCACCAAAGCCCGGCGCGGGCTGCGGACCTGGGGGCTGAGGGAGAGAACCTCGATCTCCAGGTCGGGAAACTGGCGCAAGGCTCGGGTCAGGTAGACGATCACCGCCTCTACCCCCCCGGTGATGCGGTTGGGGTCCAGCGGATAGTCGCCAGCGATCAGCACGCGCAGCTTGTGGTGAGGAGTCCGTGGTATGGTCTGGGGACTCTTGTCCACGCGGGTCATCTCCTTACGATGGCCCTCCGGCGGGCCGCAACCGAGCGGTCGTCTTCACAGAAAAGTCGTCCAGGAAAAGGCGGTTCCACATCTCGAAGGTCAAGAGCAGGCTCAGCAAAAGGGTGTGGTCTTTTGCCCCCACGCTGTGCTCTGCGACAAGCCGACGGACGAAGGAGGGGTTAAAGTAACCTCTCTCCAAAGAGCGGTCGCTCAGCAGGGTCTCCTCCATCCAAGAGCGCAGAGGCCCTCGCAACCAGGTCCCCACAGGCATCACGCTCGCTCTATCCCGATAAGGGATCCACCCCTTGCTCCATAGGTGCAGGTATTTGTGGAGCCGCTTTTTGGCAAGTTGGAGGTAGACCCGTGGAAGGGTGCTCTTGTCGGCAGGCAGCCCCGTCATATCCCAGCGGATTCGGGCCAGCTCTGGGGATACCCGCTGTAGCGCTTTGATCTGAATCTGCTTGCGCATTTTCAGATGGGGGGGGATTTGGAAGGCCAGGTCGAACAGATCGTTGTCGTAGAAGGGCAGACGGACCTCCAGGTGGTCTCGGAGCAAACCGATACCATAGTAGCTGGTGCGGGCCAGGATATGGCGAATGGTGAAGTGTTCAAACTTCCGTGCTGCCGTATCCCCTTGGTCGGTCAAAGCCTGGTTGAAACCCTCCTGGGACAATCCCTGTACCTCAGGGAGGAAGGACGGATGGTAGAAATGGGGCTCCAGAGCAGGCGTGATCGCATGGCTGTAGTGGTGGAACAGCCGTGAGCGATGCTGGTCTGGCGGGAGTTTGAACATAAATCGGCGCAAGGAGTATCCTCCTAGAATCCCTCCGCCGGAGTCCCCGCTGATGATGAGGCGAACATGCGCTCTCACGGCAGGGAGGGGATCCATAACATTGAAGATGTGGCACTTCATCAGCCCATCGGTGAGCCATATCCCCCGCTCTGCGTGGCGCAGGAAGAAATCAGGGCCGATGGGGATGAAGTGATGTTCCGCCTGGATAGCCTGGGCCACCTCACGGGCCAAAATGGCATCCCAGCTCTCCGGGTTCCCAAAGGTGAACGTGGGCCAGGGAAAGGGCGAGCGGTCCACCATTGCTACAATGGTTCGGGTGTCCATACCTCCGCTGAGTAGGAAGCCCAGACTGTCCGTTCCCTCAACCTGGGTCTGGCGTCGGACAGCCTGTTTGAAGGTGGAAGCCACAGCCTCCACCCAATCCTGCTCCCGTCGCCGATAGTCCACGGGCTGGAACTGAAAGTCCCAGTAGGAGGTGAGATGGAGGCGATGAGGCCGGTAGACCAACACGGTGGCCGGTGGGAGCAGGCGGATGGCTTCGAAGAGGGTTTCTTCGCCCAGGAGGTGGCCGAAGGCAAAGAAATTCGCAACAGCTTGTGGGTTGATGGCTCGGCTGACTCCCGGAGCCAGCAGGACCGCTTTGAGCTCGGAACCGAAGAAAAGGCCCTGGTCGGTCTGAGCGTAGAAGAGGGGTAGCAGGCCATATCGGTCATTGGCGATGATCAGCTTCTGCTCCCGCTTATCCCATATCGCCAGGTTGAACGCGCCGTTGAGTCCTCGGGTGAATTCGACCCCTTCGCTTTCATAAAGGTGCAGCAGTAACTCAGCCCGGTCATCGGTGCTCAGCCGATGGCCTTGATCCCGCAGCCTCTTCTGCAAGGCAGGTATCTGGTAGGGATAGATCTCGCCCTCCATCACGATGCAGCAGGTTTCATCCTCATTCCAAATAGGTTGGGCGCAGCGGTCAAAGAGGCCAAGCGAGACCGTCGCCAACCCTACGGAGCCATCTAGATGCCGATGGATGTGGTACCAGGGCTCGTGGTAGATGATCTCAACCATGCTGTCCAGCAACTTGGCTCCGGCCTCCAGATCCAGATGGGTGTCCAAGAAGCCAACAATTCCTGCCATTGGGCTATACTCCTCACGAGCTATATCGGCAAAGATAGAACCTCGGCATCCCTAAGTCCGGCGATCATGCTAGGAGACCTTGGATTTGATTGAGTTCTAGTAATGGGCATTTCCCGTCGGTTCCCCCGGCGGTTGTAGGAATATGCTGGTGTAAGGATGCCCCACAATTTTAGCCGTCTTTCCACTTGCCCGCCTGTCCAAAAGCGGTTGTCCAGTAGGCAGTCATTCGGTTAACAAGCGTTGAGTGATCAGCTTCAAAAATACGCACCAGCGTGTAACAACCAATGAGGAGCGGATAAGGGGTTAAAGGTATAGAATACCGAAACTCACATGCAATAGCCATATAGGTCAATGTCTGTTGAACAACCACCGCGAACACCGGGGCCATCCGGCCCACCCAGTCCCCACGATAGGATACCAACGCTCGAACGACTAGTCCTGCCAGAGCAAGATGCCCGATCAGGATGAGATAACTTCTCCAGGATGGAGCAGTTCCATAGCCAACATTGAACCATAACCGGAGTATACGTATCAGCGACAGCAGCACATAGCGGCCTGGATACCTCCTAATTTTGATAATCGCTTCCTCCCAATAAACACGATCAACCAGCAACTGTGAGTTGTCCGCCATCTCCACGGCTGCGACGGAACCAAAGCGACGATCGAACATCTCCTTGGCGGCAATATCTACCTCAAAAGTTCCTCTAAAGTTCAAGTAGTCATCCCGATCAATAAAGTAGTGGTCTCTGAAAAGATTCCTCCCGCCCAACGTGCTGATGACAGGAGCATCGAAGATTCTGTAGTTCCGATATACCCATGGCGAGATAATGAGGGCTCCACCGAGCACAGTGATTATACAGGCTAGCGCAGCAAAGCGGAGTTGACGACGTAAGATTATGAACAAGCAAGGCGAGAGAAACAAAGGCAAGACCATCAGCGTAGGGCGTGCAAGTACACCGAGGCCCCATAGCACTCCTGCTAACCCGAATCGCCATACCGAGCGTGTGCGGAGAGCTACTATCAACACATACGTCAAACAAGCCAATAGAAAAGTTGTCAGAGGTTCACTGTAACGAGAGTTTGACATCCAAAGCTGAGGAACATAAAACACCCAGACCAGAGAGGCCATTATCGCAACACGCCTGTCACCGAACACCTCAAGAGCAATGATGAACAGCAATGCACAGGTCAGGACACCCACTATCCCTTGGCCGATAAGCAGGGATTGATCACTAATTCCAAACAAATGAAACATAAGGGCGAAGTACAAAACAGGGACTGGTACACGTGTTGCGGTTGGGACCAGTGGGAAGTGATAATCATTGAGGCCGAGAATAGTGGTACGAATGTATGTCTTTGGCCAAGAAGATGCATATCCCCGGCCGGTGACCAGGTTTTTTGCAATGTGGTCCCATTCATCATGCGCACGGTTGATGGGGACGAGGGACATATACGCCACCTGTACTGCCAAGTACAACAGGCATATGATTGATATAATCACAACAGTTGACCAGATGCGCCGTCTCGATGCTGTTGATTGGCTGGAGAAATTGATGCTCATCGCATTCCCTATAAGTGCTAAACTGCCTGTGAATGCCTTCTTGAGACTTATGCTCAGGTGCGCAATGGGTCTTCAGCCATATTGGTGGATGGTTTCCAAGTCTCTTTACCAACCATAGCATGGAAA
>RFHM01000328.1 GCA_003696865.1 Acidobacteriota bacterium
GTCCAAGGATATATATCCCCCCCGGCCGAAGACTGTTGGCCACACATTCCAGATGGCTCTGGGCATCGCGCTCGCCCTTGGGCATCAAGTTCACCTGAATGTCGGCCACATTCGGGCCGCGTCGCAGGAAGTAGTGGCGGACGAGCCCGTTGAAGTTGTAGGGGGAGGCTGTGCCGATGTACATCTGGTAGTCGGTCACTTCCGGCACGGTGCCCAGATAGGCGCCAATCTCGCGCGTCACGGCGGCCGTTTCTTCCAGCGTCGCGCCTTCGGGCATGTCGATGACCACCTGGAACTCGCTCTTATTATCGAAGGGGAGCATCTTGACGGTGACCAGCTTCACGACGAACATGGAGAGCGCCATGAGCAATAACACGATGACGCCCATCAGGAACCCATAGCGCCACCGAGGCCGGTTGATGAGCGGGGTCATCACCCGGCGATACAGGCGCATGCTCCAGCTTTCTTCGTAATCTGCGTGGTCATCGGCCTCTCGACGTAACAGTCGGAGCGAAGCCCACGGCGTGACGATGAACGCGACGAGCAGGGAGAAGACCATGGCCGCCGACGCGCCTACGGGAATGGGGCGCATGTACGGCCCCATGAGCCCGCGCACGAAGGCCATGGGCAAGATGGCGGCGATCACCGTCAGCGTCGCCAGGATGGTGGGGTTCCCCACTTCGTCGACGGCTTCCACGGCGATATCCAGGATGGGGCGATCGCGATTCTCCGGCAGACGATAGTGCCGGACGATGTTTTCCACGACCACGATGGCGTCGTCGACCAGGATACCGATGGAAAAGATGAGAGCAAACAGCGTCACCCGATTGAGCGTGTAGCCGTACAGGTAGAACACCACCAGCGTCAGCGCCAGCGTCACTGGAATGGCGATGGCCACGATGCCCGATTCCCGGAGTCCCAGCGCCAGCCAGATCAGCGCCGATACCGATAACACGGCCAGCATCATGTGGAAGAGAAGTTCGTTGGATTTCTCCTCGGCCGTCTCTCCGTAATGTCGGGTGATGGTCACATGGACATCGCTGGGGATGAGCGTCCCTTCCAACTCCTTGACCTTGTCGATGACCCGATCGGCGACGACGATGGCATTGGTCCCCTTTCGCTTGGCCACCGAGATGGTCACCGCCGGATAGGGACCGGGAGATCCCGAATCTCTGGCTCCCGCCGACCCGCCTTCCGGAAGCAGCAGGCGACTGTATCGGGCCGCCGGTCCGGGACTGAAGAAGACGTAATTGGCCGGCTCCTCCGGTCCATCCTCGATGGTGGCGACATCGCGCAAATACACCGGCCGATGGTTGAAGACGCCGACCACCACGTTCCCCACATCCTCGGCCGTCTGCAAGAAATCGCCCGTTTCCACCAGGAACTCGCGATTGCCCGACGAGAAGTGGCCCGCCTGAAGTTGCTGATTCGCCCGTTGCAGAAGAGGGACGATGCGAGCCGGAGCAATGTGGTACGCGGCCATCTTGGCCTCATCCAGCGTGACGCGGACGCGGCGGCGCTGCCCGCCGATGATGCGCACCTCCGAGACGTCCGTGACCGCCTTGATGTGATCGTGGAGTTGGGCGGCCAGCCGTCTGAGCATATAGTGATCATAGCGATCGCTCCACAGCGTCAGCGCCAGGATGGGCACATCGTCGATCGAGCGCGGTTTGACCAGCGGCGGGCTGGCTCCGGGAGGAATGAGATCGAAATTGGCGAACATCTTCTGATTGAGCCGCACGATGGCGTCTTCCTCGTCCTCGCCCACATAGAATCGCACCACGGCGAGAGCGCGTCCCGGACTGGACGTCGAGTAGATATACTCCACGCCGGGGATCTCCCAGAGCAATTTCTCCATCGGCTTGGTGACCCGCTCTTCCACTTCTTTGGCGCTGGCCCCGGGCATCTCCACGAAAATATCGATCATGGGAACGACGATCTGGGGCTCTTCTTCGCGCGGCAACATGAGGACAGCGCCGACGCCGAGCAGGATGGACGCCGCGATGATCAGCGGCGTCAACTTGGAGTCGATGAAGAATCGCGCGACTTTTCCCGCCAGTCCCAGTTTTTCCACCATCGCTCTCTCCCCACAGCGGTGTTCTCCGGCTCGCGCCGTAGAGTCTCCTCATCCCCCGGCGAGCCGGGCATCACCGCTCATGACTCGCGAATGATATTCCCCTCTTTGACGCGTTCCACGCCTTCGATGATCACGCGATCACCACGGTGAAGGCCGGAGAGGATTTCCACGCTATCGCCATAGCGCTTTCCCGTTTTCACCAACCGAAGCCGGGCTCGGTGCGTATCATCCACGACGTAGACGGCCGTCAGTTGGCCGCGCTCGATCACTGCCGACGAAGGAAGAAGAATCGCTTTTTTCTCGCCAATGGTGAATTGCGCCTTGCCGAATAATCCGGAGCGTAGCCCGGGGTGGGAGGGCAGATCGAGTTTGACGATGAAGGATCGGCTGGCCGGATCGGCGGCCGGGACGATCTCCCGGACGACGCCTTTGAGACGGCCATCATCGAGCGCCGCGATGGTCACCGCCGCCTCGTCGCCAAGATGTATGCGGTCGAGTTGCGACTCTTCCACCAGGACGTCCAGGCGATAGGCGCGATGATCTTCCACGGTGAGCAGAGGCACGCCCGGGCTGGCCAGCACGCCCACATCGACATTTTTCATCGTGACCACGCCAGTGATAGGAGAGGTGATCTTGCTGTAACTGACCATCGTCTGAGCATTGGTCACCTCGGCCGTGGCCTGATCGATTCTGGCCAGCACCTGGCGTTTCTTGGCCTGCAGCGAACGCAGCATCTCGGTGGCGCGATTGGCCTCGGCCACCGCCGACCGGTATTTGGCCTCCACTTCATCGAATTCCTGTCGGCTGACCGAGCGGCGTTCCAGGAGCGCCTGGTAGCGCTTATAGGTCGCCGAAGCGAATCGGCGATTGGCCTCGGCGGCCACGCGCGCTTGCTCGGCGGCGGCGATGGCGCGTTCCACTTCTTGTAAGGCCTGCTTGGCTTCCATCAGCCCCGCCTGGGCCTTGCGCAGTTGCGCCCGGACGTCCCGATCATCCAGTTGAATGAGGAGTTGTCCAGCCCTCACGCGGTCGCCTTCCTTGACGTATACGGCGGTCACGTATCCCATGAGTTTGCTGGAGAGGGTGCTGATCGTTTTGGAACGGACCGTGCCCACGGCTTGATAGGTTTCTTTCACCGTGACCGGAGCGATCTCCTTCAGGCGAGCGGTGACCGTGCTATGCGCTTCGGCAGCGCGGTCGCCGCGCTCGGTTCCACCACAGCCGGTCACCGTCATGATGGTCGCGACACTCCAGATGATGGCGAGTCTCTTTTTCATCGTTCCGTCCTCATCGACCGATCGATATTCGTTTGTGCCGGTCAGTTGGTGAATGGACGCACGTCCCTCAATCGTCCGCTGACCAGCAGCGTTCGAGCGTATCCCACGTAATAATCATAGCGCGCGCTGAGCAGATTCATTCGCGCGCGCACGAGCGCCGTTCGCGCTCGGAGAACTTCGGTGATCGTCGTCAATCCCACCTCATAGCGGTCTTGTACGATGCGCAGGGTTTCCTCGGCCCGATCCACGGCTCGGCTGGCTACCTTGAGCCGTTCGCGGGCGGAGATGAAATCCTGGTAGGCGCGGACGACGTCCAGACGGATCTCGTCGGCTTTGCGTTGCTGCTGGGCCTGGGCGGCCCGGCGGGCGGCCCGAGCCTGCCGGACGCGGGCGCGCCGCCCCCAATCGAATAACTGGAACGTCAGGCCGGCGCCGACGGTGAAATCAGTGCTGCCGCTGGCCAGGCCCCGACCGCTGTTGCCGAAACTGGCGAACAGGTTGAGGCGCGGCAGGTACTGACCGAGCGCCCCCCGGATTCCCTGTTGGCGCAATCGCACATCCAGGGTCGCTTGTCGGTAATCTGGCCGGTGGCGAAGGGCCAGATCCATGAGTTCGGCCTGGCTGGGCACGTGGAAGGTGCGCTCCTGAAGCTGACCTTCGATGGTCTGGGGCGTGTCCGTGGGGAGCCCCAGCGCCGTGTTCAGAGCCGCGTAGGCCGTTCGGATGTGGCCTTGGGCCTGGATCTGTTGTTGACGGAATTCGGCCAACTGCACTTCGGTGGCCAGCAGGTCGGAAGCCACCACCAAACCTTGTTCGAACAGATGGCGAATGCGCTCCACGTCGGCCTCGGCCATGCGGACGGCTTCGTCGGCGACCTCTTTTTGCGCTTCGGCGACCAGCACGCCGTAGTAGGCGCGAATCACCTGGAATCGAATCTGCTGTCGTACGAGTTCTTGTTGCGCTTCGGCCTTTTGTTCGGCCAGGTGCGCTTGAGCGATACGCGTCGTCGTCTGAAGTTGATTGAACAGCGGCAGGCTGAGGTTGATGGCCGTGCGGAAGTTGCTGAGCGAGGCCGGATTGTTGAGGACATCGATGGCCAGATTCTGGGGCCCGAATCTCCCTTGTTCCAGTAGCGTTCCAAAGGCGAACACCGGATTGTTGCTGTGGGTGAAGGTTTCGCTGAATTCCAGCCGGGGGAGTCGCCCGGCCTTGGCCTGTTCCACCTCGGCGGCGGCGATCTCCCGTTGGGAGGCCATCGCCTGAACGAGGGGATTCCTCCGCAAGGCAATCTCCACGGCCAGCGGCAATGTCAGTCCCGAAGGTGATCCCGATCCCGTCTGGGCCCAGAGCGCCATCGGTTCGGTGATCAGCATCATCACCACTCCCAGGGCGAGGAGCCGACCAGATCGTCTCTTGTTGTTCATCATCGCTCTCCAGGTATCCTGTTTTCTCGCATCACGTCATGACGGCTCGTTGACCGCGTTCCATGGTCGTCCACTACTGCGCGTAACCACCTCATATGGAGCCGCGGGGCAGGGAAAAGTTACAAATGGTGGACCCTTTCGATGCACCTCCTGAATGGGATGGCGCATGAGCGAGATTTGGCGTGGCGGGAAGATATCCTGAGTGAGCTTATGCGTGGATGACTCCTTCGAAAATGGACGATGGACGACCGACGACGGACGACCGAGGTTCTCTTTTCATCCTCGCGATGTGGCTCGGCACGCGCCATGAACGACTCCCCTCGAAAATCACCGCAGAGGCACAGAGAACGCAA
>RFHM01000329.1 GCA_003696865.1 Acidobacteriota bacterium
AGCGTTTCTTTCCGGCGCTCATCACGGTATACTGCTTGCTCTACTATTCCAATGGGAGGTGTCATCAATCATGGGCGAACTCATTCACACGTCGAGAGCGAGAATATACAAAGACAAAGGCCCGCGCCGCCGCGCCTACATCGAAGGGTTTGAAACGCCCTTCATCTACGGCGTGCACGGAGGAATCAAGGAGTTTTACGGTATCGAGCCGGAGGAGGAACATCCGGCGACGCTCGATCACATCGTCGCCGCCGTCGCCGGCTGACTGACCGGCACCCTCGGTGGCGCACTGGAGGTGCGCGGGATTCCCAGTCATCCGGATAAGCTCTGGACGGAAGTCGAGGGCGACATCGAAAACGTCGATGGCCGACCGGTCATCACCACCATCCGCGTCAAATACCACTTGAAGATCCCCAAGGATAAACGCGAGGCCGCCGAGCGCGCCTTGCAGCATCACGTGGAGAAGTGCCCGGCCGCCCTCAGCGTACAGCGAGGCATCGCCATCGAATGGTCGAGCGAGATCGAGGAAGAATAATCCTTCTGTGAGGGGACGCCGGTAGGGAAGAGAGCGCGCCGATTCATTGGCGCGAACCGCTTGGCGTCCCCATGCGATGTCGCATCTATTTCAAAACGAGATCTCCAATCCCACATAGACGTTCCTTCCCGGTTCGGGAATGCGCTCCCTGGTGAAAGGGTTCACGGCATTCAGATGATCGACGATGAATCGATTCCCGATGTTTTCCAGACCGACATGGAGCGTCCAATGCTGGGAGAGGTGTGCGCCGGTTCGGAGATCGAACACCGCGTAGCCGGGCGTAGGACGCTCGAACCGGGAGATGGCGACTCGCGTTTGCGCATCCACCATGATGGCGTTGAGATCCACCCAGAAGCGCCCATCGGGCGAATGAACGTTCACGCCCAATTGACCGCGTAACGGAGGGATTCCGATGACCGGCTCGTTGAGGGACTCATCCTCCGCCCATACGGAGCTCAGCGAGCCCCTCCACCCGATGAGAGGACCGAGCGCCCGCCGGACGCGCACCTCACCACCATAAAATTGAGCGCCCGTCCCGTTGATGTATCGGAACACTATTGGAGGACTCAACGGTAATCGCTTGGGCAGCGAAGGATCGGGTTCAATGGTGATGTAGTCGTCAATCCGGCGATAGAACGCATCCGCTTCGATCAGGAATCCCCCACCCGGATCACCTGACCGATATCGATCTCCAGGCTTTTCTCGGGACTGAGCGCGGGATTCCCCATGAACTCGGCAGCGATCTGAAACTTGGTCGAGGGAAATCGATCCGAGTATCGTTCCAGTGCAGTGGCCGTGCGCACGCTGCGACCTATGCCCATGGACAATGACCAGCGCTCGTGGAGGTAGAGTCTCACATTGAGGGCGGCACTGACGTTGGTCTCGCGGCGATTCAACGGACCGGTCACGTGTGTGCGGAAGAACTCCGACACCCGACCGGCCGAACTTTGCACCCAGTCCACTCTGAGAGCCGCTCCAGTCTGCACGCGCTCCCCACGGTACAGGAGTCGCGCAGAGGTGCCCTGGTCGTTGATGTTGACCGCCGGCCAGACGATGTCCTGGAACAGCAACTGGTTGGTATCGCGTCGGAAGATGGAGCGCATGGCCGTCTGGTCGGCATTATAAAAATCGAATCCCAGTTTGGCGTTCCACCGTCCCACATTCAATGTCACGTGAGCGTTACCGCCCAGCGTATTGGATTCCGTGGGGAGATCGACGCGAATGCCAAACGGGGGTCGACGTCCCGGCATGGGACGCGCCGTCGGTTTCTCATCGTTGTTCATGAGATGGTCTTTGAAGTTGAAGTAGAACCGTCCCCCGACCTCGGAGATCGGATGACCCGAAGGCGTCCAGACGAACTCCCAATTCTGCGACCGGGTGAAGAAGTATGTGGCGTCCAGAATCCGCCCAGGATAATCGATATCGTGCTGTTCTTGATATCCGCCGATATATTGGATGAGCGTGTCCGTGCTCGGTCGCCACCCTAAACTCCATTGGACGTCGTGAGACTCGAAATCGCCGGGCACGAGTTGGTCATTGCCGGCCCGATAATCGTTCCCCAGTCGAGCATTGTAAAACAAGTGCAGCCGCAGCCGCTTGGTGCCCGCCCATAGCAGACCGTAGCCATCGCGCGTGGCGGCGTTCTCGCCGTAATGGAAGCCCGCCCGACCATGGACCTGGAGGCCACGGGGAGAAAACGGAGGACGAAACGTCTCCACCTGAAGGGCACTGAGCGTCCCCGCGCCCCAGGTCAGCGCGTAGGGGCCTTTGATCACCCGCACGGTTTGTATCGCATGGGGACTGACGTGGCTGATGTCCGAGTCCATGCGCGCCGGTCCCGCGGCGAATGTCCGCGTCCCATCGACGAACATGCCGATTTCGTTCTCCTGAAGGCCGCGAACGGTCGGTTCCAGATTGATGGGGCCGCGACGAAATGCCGACAACCCCGGTTGTCGTCGCAAGAATCCGGCCACATCGTGAGCGTCCTGCTCTTCGAGCTGACGCCCCTTCACAGTAAGTCCTGGAGCCAATTCGGGGAAGCTGGCCGTGACTTCGATCTCCTGAACGATGGGTTCGATCTCCAGTTGAATGACCACGTGCTCGGTGGGCGGCTTGATCTCCCGTACCAGGTGGGAGACGGCGAATCCGCGCGCCTTCACGGCGATCTCGTAGATGCCCGGGGGAAGGCGATGGAGCGTAAACCGTCCCCGTTGATCGGTGAACGCCGTTTGAGAGAAGCCGTCCGGACGACGCGCGATTTCGACGCGCGCGTTGGGAATAGCTCGGCGCTGGGGGTCCAGAACCTCCCCCGTGAGGTTCACCGGGCGATTGTCCTGGGGACGGAGCCATCCACCAGTGTGAAGTGGTTGAACAGGCCATGCTCTCGCCGAGCGCGACGGCCATCCTACCATGAATATGGACAATAACACGATCACTGACAAGCGCCTCATCATAAGTGCATTACCTCCTGGGACAAGAATCAAGAATTCAGAAGAGGGCAGACGATCCTGCCCACCAGGTGACGTCTCCGGGGATCTGCACCTCCACCGGTGCTTGAGATGTCGATTACATCGGCGAAGGATTGACGTGTCCCCTATGAGTCTTTACATCGGCGTGGGGAGAGTGAGCGATGGGGAAGGAGGTGCGCGTGGAGGCGCTGGTTGAAAATCGGAGAAGCTGTAGAGGAGAACTGCGGTCGGTTCGCGATCTCTACAAGCCCACGGAGAGGCGAGGACGCGATAGAAAGCCTGAGGGCGATACCGAACAAATTGCTGCGCTCCACTATAAAACAGAACACAAGTTGCCGGACAGGGAGCGAGCAGCGTGCGCCGATCGATGTGCTGAGGGGCGTCTTCAGGGAGACGATGATGAGCGTCCTGGCCCGATTGGCAGCAGCAGAAGCCTCGCCGGGCGCAGCAGGACATCCGACAGCCGTCGCCGGTGATGAGGACGCCGGTCAACGGCCCCGCTGACCAACCACAGAGGAGGGCCAGGATCACACTCAACCCGACGACGCGGATTCCTCGTTTCGTCTTCGCCCTCGCCATCGCTGGTGGTGGAGTATAGTCGGAGCGAAAGGGCTTGGTCAACGCGCTCATGAGCCGCCGTCCCCCTGCGATTCATGAGCCTCGCCACTTTCAACGAGATGTGTTCTCCGGCCGTGGAGGGCCGCCCGCGGGCGGCCCTCCATCAGGTACACAGCGCCTGCGATCGCGTCATCGCCCTCTGGCCGCGTTGATGGGATGCGGCGAGAAGATGGCGTTATCGTGGAACAGATCATCGAACTGATAGAAGAGCTGACCGGCCGAGCGCGGCATCTCGGTGTGCACGTCGATGCTCTGGCCAGCCAGGATGGGACGCCCGTGCGCGTAGGTCAGATCCGCCCAGTAAGTCAACCGGGGATTCCCCTGAGCGTCGAATTCGCTCCTGTCATCGGGATCGAGGTAGATCGTCCCATTGGCCGGATTGAGGAACAGGAACGGTTCCCAGGCCGGCGTCGGTGGGATGATGTCGCCAGCCCCAGGGTCGATCTGATTGGGATTGCGCAGGAACGGTGGGAAGAGCAGCGCGTCGTTCACCCCGTCGCCGTCCGTATCCCGATTCTTCAATCCCAGAGGATGCGCTGAGCTGATATCTTGTTGACAGAAGCCCGGCCAGGGATCATCCGGGCACATCTTGGCCACGCCCCAGCCCTCGGTCACTTGCCCAATGACGAGGCCCGGTTGTGGCTCTCCCGTGGCCAGGTCGCTCAATCCGCTGGGAGCGGGATCGGACGTCGTGCCGATGATGAATGGTGGCGGATTGAAGGGGAAATCGCCCCGCCGGTGCTGGAATTGATAGCCGTAGTAGGTGACCTGCTGGCCGGTGAATCGATATTGACCGTCGACGATTTCGAATCCCGGCGCGCGATAAGGTTTGAGGCGCTGGCGATCGGATGGGCGGGGGAAGACGTCGGCTTGTTGAATCACCCCATAATGCGGCCGGAAGCCCCACCCGGCGCGCCACTGCATCTCGGCCACCTTGGGGGCACCATAGAGTGGCTTGAAGTTCATGATCTCGAAGCTGAAGATGCCATCATCGGCATGCAGTGAGAGATCATTGTGCAGTTGTGGCCCGAACCCCACGTTGCGGAAATAGTGCGTGTGATTGTCCAGATTGATCAGCTTCACGGTCATCTGGTCGCCCTGTTCCCAGAATCGAATCGTCGCTCCATGAGGACCGAGCCCGTACATCTCGTTGTTCAAGTAGACGGTGATGAAGTCGTATCGCCGGAGAGCTTCCTCCAACGCCTCGTCCCGATCGCTGAGGCCGAGTTCATCGGCCAGCATATCGACGGCCTCGGGAGGGAGTTGACGTTGATTTTCCATGAGATCGATCCAGGTGCCGAACACCGGTCGCGGGACGAGGGGATTGAGGGGATCTTCGACGGTCAGCATGTCCAGGATCTCTTCCGCCGTGGCATCATCGTCGAGCGCGCGTCGGGCGACTCGATAGGCTTTCTTTTCCGGCGCCGCTTCGCCGATTCCCTCGAGGCTCAACAAGCGGTTCCGCACGACGTAGGATTGCCCTCGCCAATCCCAGTCGATCTCGCCGGTATGAGCGTTCCTGATCTGGAACTGAAACTCGGTGAAGTGAATGCGTGGCGGATGCATGTTCCATCCCCAGGTGTAGATGCCTCGGAAGAAGCGAATGGCCGGAAACTGCACGGTGATCTTGGTGACCGTGTTGGGTTGAATGCGCACCCACACCGTGTCGTAGCCTTTGAAGGGAAAACGAACGCTGCCGCCCCGGTTGGGGATGCCATCGTCGCGGACGCCCGCCTGGATATCCCTCAGCACGGTGGTGGGGGCGAAATCTTCTTCGATGAGCGAGTAGATGGTGTAATTGACGCGCAGCACATCATCGGATTGCGGGCCCACCTCCAAGGGGATTTTCACCATGAAGGTGTCGGCATCGAATTGCTGACCGTACCAGAACATGTTGATGTCCACTTGCCAGACGCGGACCATCTCGCCATTGCCTTTCCAACTGGGCACCATGAGCTGCCGGCCGGTTTCGTCCAGCACGGGGCGAATCTCTTTCATCTTGTATTCGCCAGGAATGCTGCCCGGCGGGAAATGAGCGGGCCGGACGCCGGGATGCTGCCAGCGGTTGAAATTGAGTAACGGAAATCCATCGTAGATGGCTCCTTCGGTGCGCCCGAGCAGGATATCCAGTACTTCTTTGGCCGCCTCCTTGTTGACGCGATGGAGAAATCGCGCGTCATTGTAGAGCCGGCTGAGCGCGCTGTGCAGGTCCTTGTGTGGATTACTCACGCGCGTGATGATGTGGCCGGTGGCGCTCAGCGCACCTTCGGCCATCTGGGCATCGAGGCTCAGCACGTTGGCTTGCGTGCCATCGGGAGCAATTTGCTTGGAATAAGGCACGCGAATATCCCGCCCGGTGAGCGCGCTGAGAACGGGCTCTCGGATGCCTCGACTGTTCTCGTCGCTCCCGCCCTCGGCGAGGATGCGCTCACGCCAAAGCCGATTGATGGTGAGGGCGTCCTTCTGTTGAGCGATGATCGATCCGGCGAGCGCGGTCACTCCTATTATTCCCGCTGCTGCCAGGCCGGGCCATCGTTTCACTGTGCGCCAAGGTTTCATAATTCCCTCCTTCGAAAATCGCCACAGATTCCACAGATGGACACAGATTCTTTTCTTCATCTGGGATCATCGGTGCAATCTGTGGCTTGATGCTCATTCCCTCGG
>RFHM01000047.1 GCA_003696865.1 Acidobacteriota bacterium
CCAGAACCGCGGTCACCCGAGGCTGCCCCGGCCCGCTCACATCGAAAACGACGACCCGCCCCCTCCCCAAGCCGAAGAGAACGTCTCCCCACGACGCCAGTTGCTTCAGCCTACCGAGCTCTATCACCTGCACGACACGGGGAGATGCCGGATCGCTCACATCGATGATGTCCAATCCCACAGACGCATCGGCCACATAGGCCACATTCCCTTTCGTCACCACATCGAATGCCGGACCCGCCGTGTCAATCTGTGCGACCTCTCGCGGTCGGTCCACATCACTCACATCGATGATTCGCAGGCCGCTGCGCCCATCGGCCACCATCAGCCATTGACCGATCAAAGCTAGCCCTATAGCCACTGGAGGCAACTCCAACCGGGCGCGCTCCATTGGATGATCCGGATCGCTCACGTCCACAATGAGCACGCCCGTCGTCTCCGTCTCACCATCCACAAATGTCGCATAAACCATCGATTCCTCCACCACGACATCGTGGATGGTCACCCCCGTCACCGCCCCGCGCCGGCGCGGATGGACGGGATCGCTCACATCCACGATCCAGAGCCCGTTATGCAAACTACCCACATACGCTATACCATCAGACGCCACCACCGCCCATGTTGTTCCCGACGTCTGAACCGCTCCACGGCGGCGCGGATGACGCGGATCGGCGATATCCATGATGCTCAGCATGGCTCTCGAGGCGACGTAGGCGAGGCCGCCATCTACTCTCACTCTCACCGCTCCTCCCCCCGGCACTCTCACTTCGCTGACGGCGCGAAGCCGGCCCGGATCAGTCCCATCCAGGATGTGGAATCGGTCTCCGGCCACGACATAGATGGACGATCCGTTGACGGCCACATCATCTGCCAGCTTCAACTCCGGCAACGAGCTCACCAGGCGCGGATTGAGAGGATCACTGATATCGATCACGTGCAATCCTCCCAGTCCAGCCGCTACGTAGGCAATGGTGCCGGAGAGGGCGATTCCTCTCACGGTCGCATTCCCATCGACGTGAATCACTCCCAGACGTTGCGGCACAAGCGGATCGCTGACATCAACGATATGTACGCCTCGAAAATCGGCAATGAAGGCCGTCCGTCCAGCGACGGCGAGCGACAGGGTGGAACTGGTATGCCCGGGATCGATCAGTTCACCGAGCAGCTTCGGTCGTTGGGGATCGCCCAGATCCAACACGCGAAGCGGCATTCTGGCGCCCGATATGTAAGCCCACGGACCATCCACGATCACCCGCTCCACTACTCCTGAAGAGACGCGGTAGACGGCTCTCTCTTCGGGCTCCATGGGATCAGAGACACCCAAAATCCATAGTGCCTCTCCCGCCGCTACCACCACCATTGATCCCTGAACGGCCACATCGGTGACCGGCGAAGGGAAAAAGGATCGATTCAACTCCGCCGGATTCCCGGGATCGGTCACATCCAGCACCAGCAGGCCCGCGCCGGTCCCCACGTAGGCGATGTCCCCCTCTACGGCCACGGCATTTACTGTCCCCATCAAGGCCCGGCCGAGGAACTCGACCCTCTTCGCCGAAGGTGGCGTTCGCGAGAACGGCTCCTGGACGGACTTCTCCGGCTCTCGCAACGCACTGGGACGAGCAGAGCTATTCATCATTCGCCTGTCCGGCTCCGATGCGCGTTCCTCGATCTCCAGACCGAGTTGTGGATGATGAGTGATCAATCCCGAACTCCCCGCTAGAAGGATGAAAGCTACGGCCATTCCCACCCACTTGAAGGCGTATGGCACCCGGCCGCGCGGTTGCTGTTTGGATTGCGTTCTCTGCATCCCGGTCGCCCTCCATGCGATTTCACCCATCGTGTAGCAAGCTCCATGCCACAACAGGCGCAGCGCAGGTCCTCGTCGATCCATACTACAATACACGCGTCATGAAGGAATTACCGAAATAGCCCAAGTCGATGAGATCTCCGGCTCGCGCGCAATTGTGAAACACCGGTTTCATCCCAGATGAACCTTCCCCCAACCAGAGCCCGGAATCGACCTTCACGCGCGGCCACCGGCTACTTGGAGAGTATACCTTCCCGTCATGAGCCGTGAGCGGCCATTGGCGATACATGATTCACCGCACGATCCGTTGACAGAGCATCGAGAGAGCGTTGATACTTTACTGGGAGGTGGATGACGAGTCGGAGGAATGATGAGAGTCATCATCGCTGGTGGCGGTCACACTGGATATCAACTCGCCCAACAACTCGCCAGTCAACGCGACGTAGTCGTCATCGAGGAAGATCCTGAGCTCATCAGTCGCCTGGATCGCCTCGACGTGCAAATCATCCGCGGAAGCGCTACTCATCCTGAGACGTTGCACCACGCTCAGCTCACCGAAGAGGATAAGTTCATCGCCTGCAGCGAATCTGATGAACGCAATATCATCGCCTGTCTGGCTGCGAAGCGGACGGGCGGACCGGAAACGTTCTGCTTCGTCTCCAAAGAAGAATACTACCAGGCTTTCAAGGGTTCTGAACTGGGGATTGGCGAATCGGGCAACGGGGATCTCGAAGTAAAGAGAGCACCTCGGTCCAGGCGCCATGAGGCTGGAATGGGGAGCTTGGGCATTGACCGCCTCATCTGGCCCCAGTATATGCTCGCCGAGGAAATCGCGCGCATCGTCCTCGTCCCCCAGGCCATCGATGTCGAGGTTTTCGCCGGCGGTCGGATCTGGCTGCTCGAGTATCGACTGCACAAGGATTCCCCACTGCTCGGGAAGCCCCTGGCCGAACTCGGCCTTCCTCGCGGCGTCCTCGCCGTGGCCGTCATGAGGCGAGACCGCCTATATGTTCCCTCGGGGCGTACTGAGTTGAGAGCCGAGGACAAAGTCGTCTTCATGGGAACGCAGCATGCGCTTCGGAAACTGGAACGGCGGTTCTTTCGTCAGTCTCGCCGCCAGGTGCGCGAGGTGACCATCATTGGTGGAGGCACCGTGGGACTCACGCTCGCCAAACGACTTGAACAGGAGGAAGACCTCCGACTGAAAATCATCGAACGCTCGGCCGAGCGTTGCGAGACGCTGGCCGCCGAACTGAAATCGGCGCTCGTCCTTCATGGCGATGGAACCGATCTCGAACTATTGGAAGCGGAACAGATCTTCCGGAGCGACGTCCTCGTGTCGGTCACCAGCGATGATGAAAAGAACCTGCTCAGTTCGCTGCTGGCCCGTCAGATGAAGATCCCCAAGGTCATCACGCGCGTCAACAAGCCGGCCAACATTCGATTGTTCGAAGAAATGGGCATCGACGTTCCCCTCAACCCTCGGGTGACGGCTATACGGACGGTGATCACGCTCCTCCAGGAGCCGAACATCCAACTCCTGGCCACGATCGAACAGGGGAAAGGAGACGTCCTGGAGCTGGTTCTCCCGGATGATTTCCCCGCCACCAAAATCAAACATCTGCCCAGGTCTCACGATGCCATTATCGCTGCCGTCCAGAGCGGGAATCGGACGATTGTGCCTCACGGAGAGGACACCATTCAGCCGGGTGACAAACTGTTCATCTTTTGCACTCAAGAAGCGAGCCAAGCGGTACGAAAGTTCTTTCTTCGGTCAGAAACATGACATACGTCTCGGCCTCTATGCTCCATCGGTCGTGGAGTGGCGAACGGTCACAGCCGGGTAGTGAGCGTCCTCACCGGAGAGGCGAGATCTCGACCTCTCTCCGAAGCCTCGTCGCCCGATCGACAGGATGGAGAGCGGCCGGTCCCGGACCACACCCCACAGGCCGAAAATCACGGTGACGTCTCATGCGCCTCGCCCTCGTCACTCATATAGTGGGGCTCATTCTCCGGTACTTCGGTGCCGTGATGCTATTCCCTTTGCTCGTCGAATGGATCTCCGGACAAGGAGAGGCGGCCGGTGGATTCATCATCGCCGGCGTGAGCGCCAGCCTCGTCGGCGAGATGGCCCGACGGTGGCATCCTGGTGGCGAAGAATTGACGCGAGTGGAAGGATTGGCCGTCGTCGCGCTCGCCTGGCTGGTCGTGGCCATATTCGGGGCCATTCCCTACATCTGGGTGGGCTTGGGAGTGATGGATGCCTTGTTCGAATCGATGTCCGGATTCACCACGACCGGCGCCACTATTCTTCAACACTTCGATGCCTACTCGCGGGGCCTCTTTTTCTGGCGCGGCCTCACCCAGTGGTTGGGAGGAATGGGCGTCATCGCTCTATTCATCGCCATTCTCCCCAAGCTGGCCATTGCCGGTCGTCAACTCTTCTTCGCCGAAGCGCCGGGCCCGGACGAAGAACGCCTCACGCCCCGCATCCGTCACACGGCCATCGCTCTGTGGACGCTCTATGCGGCGTTTACGGGAGCAGAAGTCCTTTTGCTCGTATTGGCCGGTCTTCCCCTCTATGACGCCATATGCAATTCTTTCGCCACGCTGGCCGCGGGCGGATTTTCGCCGCATCCGGAGAGCATTGGTGGCTACGGCAATCCGGCAGCCGAGTGGATCGTCATCGTGTTCATGTTCCTCGCCGGATCGAACTTCTCACTTCACTATCGCGCCTTTCGGGGAGAGCCCCGACGACTCCTGCAAGACGAAGAATTCCGCTTATACAGCTTCCTGGTCCTGGGCGGCGCCATCCTGCTGGGTGTGGCGCTGTATCAATTCTCCCATCATCTGCCGCCGAGCTACCTCTCTGCCGAAACCGATCATCCCCTGGATGGCGCCTCGCCATGGACGCTGGTGCGGCTGGCTCTGTTTCAGGTTTTGACCATTCTGACCACCACCGGCTTCGCCACCGACGATTTCAATTTGTGGAGCGATCAGGCCAAGATCATCCTCCTGATTCTCATGTTCATCGGCGGTTGCGCCGGATCGGCTGCCGGCGGACCCAAAGTCGTTCGGTTGCTCCTCATCGCCAAGTATGCCTACCGCGAGTTGTTCAAGGCTATTCATCCCCATGCGGTGAAACCGATTCGTCTCGGCGCACGTCTGGTCGCGCCCGAAGTCATGCGTTCCATCGTCGCCTTTCTCCTGCTCTACCTTCTCGCCTTCATCCTCAGCGTGATCATCGTCGTCTCGCTGGGAACCGACCTGCTCACCGGGATAACGGCGAGCATCGCCACGCTGGGCAACATCGGTCCCGGATTCAACGCCGTTGGACCAATGGTCAATTACGCCCATCTCCACCCGGTCAGCAAGTTCGTCCTGTTCGTCGACATGTGGATCGGCCGTCTGGAAGTGATGACCGTGCTCGTCTTGCTCCATCCGCAAGTATGGCGCACGGTCCGTAGGAGATGAAGGCCCTCAGCCGTCACGACGCGATGAGGGCTGCCAGTTCGGCTATGGCCTTCTCACCCCTTCGTCCTCGGCTGAAAGAATAAGATGATGCGAGCCGGATGGATCTCTTCCGTGGTGGGCACGGCTTCCACCTCTAATTCCAGCGGCTTCTCGCTTCCCGGCCTGGCGTGAATGGACCAGTGACGGCGGGCTCCCACCTGGAGGCGCTCTCTGAATTCAGCGGTCTCCTCCGGAGGTAAACCGAGCAGATCGTATATCGAACGTCCTGCCAAGCTCGCCGCCGCTGGGGCCACCAAGTTACGGAAAGCTTCGTTCCACTGATGAATTTCTCCAGCAGCATCGACGATGACCGCCGGCGTCGAGAGCTGATCAATGAGGATCTGAACGGCGCGCGTCCGCTCGGCGATCTTGGCCGATTTCGTGCGATCCAGTCGATGGAAATGTTTGACCAGCTCATCGAGAGCTTCGGCGAGTTGGCCCACCTCATCGGCGAGCCGGATTTCACCTACGGCGACGACTTCGCCGCGGCGAATGCGCTGGGCCATGCCGGTCAATCGCTGTACGGGGGCGACGATGCGATTCGGTAAGGTGATGAGCAGCACGGCAGCGGCCAACAGAGTGATCATCAATCCGGTGATCACGTTCCGACGCGCACGCGCTCGCAGCAACTCGGCTCGGCGGCGGCTCTCTTCCAGGAGTTCCCAGTGACGCGCGGCCACCGTCTCTGCAGATCGAATCATGCGGTCGCTGATGTGCCTGAGATTGGTGACCAATTGCGTCATCTCGGGATCTTGTCGCTCTCGGACAGAGAGAATGAACTTTTCGAACGTCTCCATGGAATCGACGATTTGTTGGTAGGGATCGGAAGGCGACGCATTGGTCGGCGAGCCAACTCGGGAACGCCCACGTCGTTCCTGGCGGCGCGCTTCCTTCAACAGCTCGTCCAACCGGCGGCGGAATTCTAACACTCGTTGCTTCGCCGAGGCGGTCAGCGATGTTTCGTATTGCCGGGCGCGAGCGAAGAGCACGCCGGCGGTCGATTCGTAGAGCGTCAACCGGTCGTTGAGGTCGTCCAGATCTCGAGCGTCTTCTTGTCGAACTCGACGCCGGAGATCGGCCAGCATCTGACGAACCTTGTTCAGTTGGTCGGCGTGCGCCCGCTGCGGCTCGACGCCGGGAGCGAGCAGGAAACTCTTCTCCAACTGACGGAGGCGAACGATGGCCACTTCCACGTCTTCCGCGGCCCGAGCCACGTTGGCGTGATAGGCGGCTCGTTCGATATTGGCGAACAACTCATTGACGTAATAGAGCGAAGCGGCCGTGATGGGAATGAATATGGCCACGACCAATATTAATCCCAGTGAGATGCGCGTTCGAATCGAATAGCTCCGAACGACTTTGAGTAGGGGCATTCTGCTCAGGCGTCTCACATTCCTTCCTCGCTTTCGCGGAGTAACCGTTCGATGGATTCCGTCGATCCGGTGAGGATCAGGATATCATCGCGCTTGATCTCATCATAGGGATCGGGCAGATTGATGAACTGGGTCTCGTAGTGGGTTTCGCCATAATCATCGACGACGGGCACCCGGCGCTTCAACCCAATGACATTGAGCCGATACTGTTTTCGTAGATCCAGCGCAGCCAGCGTCTTGCCGACCATCCAGGCCGGCGCTTGTATCTGGATGATCTCCGTATCCAAGGCCAGTCGCGTTCGCTCGACAATGTCCCGGTGGATGATCTTCCGCGCCAGCTCCTCGCCCATCTCATCTTCGATGATGAGCACCTCGTGCGCTCCAACCGCCTCCAATATCTGGGCGTGAAGGAGCGATCCGGCGCGCGCGATGATCCGTCCCACGCCCAGCCGATGCAGGATGGCCGTGGAGAGAATGGAGGCCTCGCGATTCCCGCCAATGGCCACGACCGCCGTGGTCACGTCGGCCATGCCGGCCGCCCGCATGGCCTGTTCATCAGTGGCATCCAGGCAGATGGCCTGGGTGACATAGTCCTTGACCGCTTCGACCAGTTGAGGATCGATATCGATGGCGATCACTTCCCCACCCTTCTCGGTCAGCGATCGGGCTACCCGATAACCGAACCGCTTCAATCCGATGACAGCGAATAATTCCATCCCTCTCCTCCTCGCCCGTGGAAGGCCATCCACGCTTCACGGCTCCGTACGACTCACCCAATCCATACGCGACCCTGGGGATAGGCGATGGGCAGCCGGCGCTTGGGCTCGCCGATCGCCAAGGCCAGAGTCAACGGTCCGATTCGACCGACATACATCATGATAATGATGATCAGCTTGCCCCACGTCGTCAATTGAGGCGTGATGCCCGTACTCAATCCCACCGTCCCGAAAGCGGAGACGGCCTCGAAGGCCAGGGCCAGAAAATCCCCCTGTTCGACGGCCAGGAGCACGAGAAGCAGGCTGAGCACCACGCCGAGGGAGATCACGGCGATCGCCGCCGCCTTGTAGATCATCGTCCGCGAGATGGTGCGGCCAAACGCCTCTACCTCCTCGCGCTGGTGGATGATCGATCGAACCGACAGAATCAACACGGCCACAGTCGTCGTCTTAATCCCCCCGCCCGTCGAGCCCGGCGACGCCCCGATGAACATGAGGATCATGAGGACGAATAACGTCGTTGGCTTCAATTGACCGATGTCCACCGTATTGAATCCCGCGGTGCGCGCCGTCACGGACTGAAAATAGGCCGCCACGATCTGATCCTTCAGGGACAAATGGAGGAGCGTGTTGTCGAATTCGAAGAAGAAAAACAGAACCGTCCCCAGGCTGATGAGCGCGAGCGACGTGACCAGCGTCAACTTCGTGTGCAGCGAGAGCGCCCGCCACCTCAACCGGAGGCGACGCTTCACGGGCCACAAGGACGAGATGCCCCCGAGCACCGTATACCCCAACCCTCCAAGGATGATCAGCGTGCTGATGATGAGATTCACTCCGAGGTCATTGACAAATCCCATGAGACTGTCCGAGGCGAGCGAAAAACCGGCGTTGCAAAAAGCCGACACGGAGTGAAAGACGGCCTGGTAGAGGGCCTCGGTCCAGCTCGGCGCGCGCCCCAGGAACTCCACCAGGAGAAGCGCGAATCCCACCGACTCGATCACAAAGGTCAATGTGATGATATTTCGGATGAGCCGAATGAGTTCCTCGGCCATCGCTTCATCGAAGATCTCATGGAGCACCACGCGCTCCCGGAGCCCTAACCGACGGCCCAATAGCAGCGCCGCCGACGTGGATATCGTCATGATGCCCAGGGCGCCGATTTGAATGAGAATGAGAATGACCGTTTGTCCGAATCGCGACCAATAGGTACTCGTGTCGACGACGATGAGTCCGGTCACACAGGTGGCCGATGTCGCCGTAAACAGGGCGTTCAGAAACGAAGCGCCCTGTTGATCGGCCGTAGCGGCGGGCAAGGTGAGGAAGTAGGTTCCCACGCCAATGGTGAATAAAAAGCTGAGCGCCAACATCTGCGCCGGCTTCAGGCGTACCTCCGCCAATACAGTCTGCGCGGCTCGCGATCGCCCGATCATTCTCAACAGAAAGAAGACCTGCCGGTAAAGGACGAGCGTGGCCACTCCATGAACGGTGAGGAGACCGGACACGAACACCACCAGGCACCCTATCCCCACCGCCAACCGCCGAGGCCACGAACGAAGGATCACCGACCACGTTCCGCGCCCACTGGCCAGGGAACGAGCTCCATCGATGAGGAAGACGACGATGAGGGCGATGTCGATGGACTGCTGGAGTGTCCCACTCGGCTCCAGTTCGATCCGATATCCTCGACCAATGAGCGTGACGCCCAAGGCGACGAGCGTCACCACGGTCATGAGCCAGTCGAATCGTCGGGAAAAATCGGAAGCCGCCAAGAGGTCCTTGCTCCACTTCCACGCGCGATTCAACTGCTCACTTCGAGCATCCATGCCAGCGACATCGAATCGTGATCTGGTGCGCGATCAACGGGCGAGCGATGGCGGCGGATGGACATGACAGTGACCCATCTCACCATTCAGGCGGTGGGGAGTTCTCGAGGGAGGCTGAACAACACGGTCGTCCCCTCTCCCGGTCGAGACCGGACCCAGATCTTCCCTCCATGGGCCTCGACGATTCGGCGGCAGATGGCCAGCCCGGCACCCGTCCCTCCGTATTCTTCCGGCTTGTGCAGCCGGTAGAAGAGGCGGAAGATGTTCTCGTGTTCGGTATCTTCAATGCCAATGCCGTTATCTTTGACTGAGAAGGTGTAGCCCTCAGGATCGGCTTTGGCCAAGGCGATCTCCACCCGGGGCTCGGCCTGATCGTTGAACTTGACGGCGTTGGTGATGAGCTCTTTGAACAGCTCTTTGATGCGCTCCCGGTCGCACGTCACCGTTGGCAACTCGCCCACCACTTGGAGGTGAACGTTCCGCTGCTGAATCATCTCGCCCAGCTCGTCTTCCACCTGTCTCAGCAATTCGTCGAGGGGGACCTGTTCATAGGCATTCGTCGTTCGGGTGATCCGCGCATAGCGGACGATATCCTCGATCATCTTCTTCATCTTGGTGCCCGCCTGCTCGATGGAGCGAATATAACCTTGAGCCTGCTCGTCGAGCTGATGGATGTATTCGTCTCTGAGGAACTGACAGAGCACCAGGATGGCGTGGAGCGGTTGGCGTAAATCGTGCGAGATGGTGGACGCCAGGTTCGCGAACTCTTCGCTCATCTCCTGAAGAGCGTGCTTGAGCCGTTCCACCTCCCGATCACGCTCCTGAAGCAACTGCGTGGTGGGGATGATCATAAGATTGCAGCGGGTCATGGCGAATTGGCCCTGAGCATCGTAGAGGGCGGTCATGCGAGCCTCGGCGTGCACGATTCCTCCCGATTTGCTCCTCAGAATCAACTTGGTCGCCCCCGACCCTTCATCTCGGACTTGGTCCAGCACTCGATCGAGCATCGGTTTACTCTGCTCATCGACGAGTTCGCTGATCCGTCGTCCCAGCAACTCCTCTTTGCTATAGCCGAGGACTCGAACCAGGTCATCATTGGCGTAAATCAAATGCCCCTGGCCATCGATCGTACAATCGGCGTTCATGGGCTCGGAGATGGCCACCGGTGCGGGTTCGGCCACCGGCGTGGGGGGAGCTTCTTCAGTCGGAGGTGGTGGTGCCGCTCGCGCTTTCAAGTCTTCATATTGGGCGCCCAACTCGCGAACCATATCGGAGACGCCCTTGACGATCCCCCGGGCCTCCTTCGGCCCACTGGGGCGCGTTCTGGTCAGCTTGGTCACCAGTTGAAGCAATTCCCGGTTGAACCGGATGAACGCCTCGATGATCTCCCCGGTCGAGGTCTCTTCGATCATCCGGGGATCGAGTAACATGCCCATCAACTGACTGCTGTCCAAGTGGCGAAAGAACGGGTGTTCCGTCGCCGTCTTCTCAATGGCCCGATCCACCAATACGCTGGTGACATGGGAGCCCAGGAAGACGTTCATCGTTTCACGGACGTGCTTATTGAACGCGCTGTAGAGCGCATTGACCAGCGCCTGCCGGTCTTCGACCTCCTGTAAAGGTCTGAGCAGCTCCAGATCGACGCCTTCGACCGACTGACCCAATCCGATTTCCCATTCCGAGAGGATTCTCTTGACCCGGTTGAGAAAGTCCTCTCCACTCAGCGACTTGATGATGAAATCGTCGGCCCCGGCTTCGATCCCCCGCAGACAATCGATGAACTGATCCCGAATGGTGTACAGCACGGTGGGAATATTGCGCGTTTGAGGATCGGCCTTCAGTTGTCGGCAGACCTGATATCCGTCCATCTTGGGCATGGTCACGTCCAGGAGAATGAGATCCGGACGCAACTCTTTCGCCGTTCCCAAGGCCTCCAGACTATCGTGGACGATGGTCGTTTGATAGCCGGCTTCCGTGAGAAGCTTGGAGGCGAATCGGGCGTCAATGGGAGAGTCATCGATGATGAGGATTTTTTCCGATGCCATATATTGAGATCTCCTATTCCATGGTTACGATGCTGACGAAGGGCCCACCCCCATATGATGTTCCTCGTTCTCTCTAGCCCTTTTCGCTCGCGTACTCCCCTATTATGTGGCGTTTTCGCTCCTTTTTCAAGGGCAAGACGTCAAGTCAAAACTGACAACGAGCTCCTCCTCCCGTCATCATATGCCGGGCCCGAGCGATTGCATCAAACTATCCAGCAGTGATGTCGAGTCCCCCTACCTCCTGAAAAACGGGGCCGTCTGAAGCCATGAGGCGCTCCACGTGTTGCACAATCCAACCGGTGTGCTCGTCCGTCCTTCACACCAGCAGATAGGTCGTGACGCCACGTGGTCATGATGGTAGTTCCACTCAACATATCGCCCTCCAGGACTCGCGTTGGCTCTTTGCATCAGACACGCCTCATTAACGGCGTGCCGCCACGGGGGGGTGGTCTGCCGGAGGGTCTGCCTCGAATCTTGCATCACACCCGTTCGAAACCCGTCTTTTCCGGTTCCTTGGACTATTGTCTTGACAGTTGACAAGACGATTCCCCGGGTGATATAAGAGGGTGTAATGGAGCGGACGGAACGGCGACGGAGACGCCTTTTGCGAATTCTTCAACAACGGAGTCGACCAATTTCGGGAGCCAGTTTGGCTCGTCGCTTGGGTGTGAGCCGGCAAATCATCGTTCAGGATATTGCCGTGCTCCGCGCCTCGGGCCAGCCGGTCATATCGACGCCTCGCGGCTATATGCTCTGGCAGGCTCCCGAGCAGAAGCGATACCAATCGGTCATTGCGTCCAGGCACACCAAGGATCAGTGCGAAGATGAACTCCGACTCCTCGTCGATCTGGGGGTCAAGATCATCGATGTAGTCATCGAACATCCGATCTATGGTGAAATCCGGCGTCCGTTGATGATCCAGTCGCGTCAAGACGTGAGCGAGTTCATCGAGAAAATAAACCATACCGGCGCGGAGCTCCTGTGTGAGTTGACCGGGGGCGTTCATCTCCATACGATCGAAGCGCCCAGAGAAGACTTACTGGAGAAGGCTCGCCAGGCATTGAAGCTCCGCGGTTATTTAGTGGAGTGATGGATATGCTCAATACATCATCCGAACGCCGAAAGAACGGGTCCGATCAGACGAAACTCGTCGAGCGGATTCTCGATCTCAAAAGAAAGCGAAACGCCGTCATCCTGGCGCACAATTACCAAATCGGTCCCATTCAGGACCTGGCCGATTTCGTCGGCGATTCGCTGGGGCTCTCTCAGGCGGCGGCGAAGACCGAGGCCGACGTCATCGTCTTCTGTGGAGTCCACTTCATGGCCGAGACGGCGGCCATTCTCTGCCCCGACAAGAAGGTCCTCATCCCCGATCCTCACGCCGGATGCTCGCTCTCCGAGACGGTGACCGCCGAGCAGCTTCGGCGCTGGAAGTCCCAACATCCCGGAGCAGTGGTCGTGGCATACGTCAATACGTCCGCCGAAGTGAAGGCGGAGGCCGACTATTGCTGCACATCGAGCAATGCGGTGAACGTCGTTCGATCGATTCCCGAAGATCGTGAGATTCTTTTCCTTCCCGATATGTATCTCGGCGCCTACGTCCAAAAGGTCACCGGCCGAAAGCTCCATCTGTGGCTGGGCGAGTGTCACGTTCACGCGGGCATTCTCCCCGCCGACATCAAAGCGATTCGGCAGCGGTATCCGGCTGCCGAGTTCCTCATTCATCCCGAGTGTGGATGCGTCACTTCGTGCATGTACTACATGGCCGATGGAGATATCCCGTCGAATGGAACACATATTCTGTCCACCGGCGGGATGATCAAGCATGCTCGCCGGTCACCGGCCAAGGAGTTCATCGTGGCCACCGAAGTGGGTATCCTCCATCGGTTGAAGAAGGAGAATCCCGATAAGCGGTTCATCCCCGTGGATCCCGAGGCCGTATGTCAATACATGAAGATGATCACCCTGGAGAAAGTCCTCACCTCACTCGAGGACATGGTCTATGAGGTGCGCGTGCCCGAGGATATTGCCCGACGGGCTCGGCGAGCCATCGAGCGGATGTTGTCATTGGCTTGAGGGGCGCAACAGCCACTCGATTCCCATCACCGACCGAAGTAGACGAATGCCCTGCCCGGAGCTCCACCTCCTCCCAGAATTGATGGCGGGTGGGGAGCTCCGATGATGACATCGAGCCGGCCATCACCGTTCACATCGCCGGTGGCGATGATCGATCCGAATTGATCCCCCGATGCCGGCTCGGGAGATTCCAGCGTGAGATCAGCGGCACAATCCAGGCTCACACCACCAAAGAAAATCAGTGCCCGGCCCGGACTATTGGCCCGCAGGTTGGGCGTGGGCACGCCAACGATCACGTCGTCTCGCTGATCGCGATTCACATCGCCAGAAGCGAGCGCCGATCCGAACCCATCGACCGATGGCTGGGAACAGACGAATGCCGCCGTCGCGCTCATCTGTTCTCCTCCCGGGAAGACGTGCACCTCCCCCTGATTGGTCCGCCCCAGCGGATTGCGTGGAGGCTTGGTGACACCCACTATCACGTCCTTGAATCCATCCCCATTGATATCGCCGGCCGCCAGGGCGAAGCCAAAACGAGCCGTGCGCGTAGGAGAAGACTGCTGGAGAGCGAGGTCGCTGGTGGCATCGAATGCCGGACTGCCGAAGAAGAGAAAGACCTGACCGGCATTGGCCGCATTCCCAACGGACTGACCGGTCGCGGCTACGGCCACGTCGTCATAACCGTCGCCGTTGAAATCAGCGCTGATCAAGGCGTTCCCAAACTCGCCGGCCCGCTCCACACGGGGCGAGATCAAGGTCATCCCCAGCGTTCCCCGAAACGATCGACTGCCGAAGTAGACGAACACCTGGCCGGCTCCCTCGGTTCCCAACACCTCGACGTTCTGTCCTCCCACGACGATCTCATCCAGTCCGTCGCCGTTGAGATCTCCGGTGGTCAGCGCCCAGCCATATCGAGCATTGGCGTTCAGGTCAGCGGGCCTCGCCAGAGTGACGTCGGCTTGCGCATCCGGCGTAGGCCCACCAAAAAAGACATAAGCCGCCCCGCGACCGCTTCTGGCACCTCCCTGGGCGAGGAGTGCGCTCACCACGATGTCGCCATACCCATCTCCATTGATATCGCCCACGGCAATGCTCCAGCCGAATCGCGCTTCGGCTTCCGGTTGCGGCGATTGGAGCACGAGGTCGGGCGTGCCATCCGGAGCTGACCCGCCAAAGAAGACGAAGACGCGCCCGGCATTCTTCAGATCACCCACAGAGGAGAGGACTGAGCCGACGATGACATCATCATAGCCGTCTCCATTGATATCGCCACCGGCCAGGCCAAACCCGAATCCCACCTGGGCGTTGGGAGATTGAAGGACGAGAGGCGAAGCGAGATCCAATTGCGCAGGTACTGGAGCGACCTGAATAAACAACCACGCCAGCACCCCAACGGTTGGTCCGACAACTTTTCTCAGCACGACCGCGTGACGCATCTTCAGTCCGGAGCTCGCTGGCTATTGGTCTCACAGTACACTCGACCAACAGCGAGAGGTTACCCTTCGGTTAACACATTTTGGCCTTCGTCTCCACCAAGCTCGTTCGGGCTTGGGTCATCACAGGAAAGTCTGAAAATCAGGCGGAAGCAATCCGGCCACCGGCAGAAGACAGATCAGGACCAGCGGAGGAAAGATCAAGAAAAGGATGAGACAAAGGTCGGGCAAAGCGGCCAGCGTCGAGAGCAAAAAGACGACCGGCGCCACCACAAGAACCAATCCCATCGTGAACCTCTTCATACCGACACCCTCCTTTCCAGCTACGTTTCAAAAAAATTGCGATTCCTCTGTTGTTAGTTTACCAAAAGCGAAATGGCCCGTCAACGAATTTGAAAAGAGAGGACGCTACTGCTTACCGCCCACGAGGGTGAGAATACGATAGGATCCGAATCAGTCCCTGAACAAACCGTGATAAGAGAGTGGCCCGTGCTGGCTACTGGAACTGGTCTGAGTTCATTACATCATGAAAGACCGTGCTGGCTGGAAAGATCGAGCTGAGCCGCGGATACGGTCAGCGTCTGCTCCTCAATTAGAGACGATACTCTGGTCCATGTGGGGCATTTCTCTCCCTTTATTTTATTCCGTGTGATCGAACTCAAGCAGTTAGATGTTGCGCTCGAACATCGAAGGTGTGGCTCTCCCTTCGTTCGGCGTGATCCGACCTGCAGAGAAGTGGATCATGGTCGCTTTGGGACACCCTCGACCTGAATCGCCTGTCCGAGCACTCCCTGAGGCGTCCCCATCGGCATTGTGGAATCAGGATCCTATCTCACCATATCAATTCGGTGATTCCCTCGGCCACGCACTTCATCGGGATTTTTGAAGTGCGCTCAACGTCGCCATCAGAAGGCCAATACTATGTTCGACATCAATACGGCTGGCGTGAGATAAGTACAACGTGTCCATGCTCGACTGGAGTAAATCCAGAGCCTTCCGATACGCTTTGGCCGCCTCCCTCTTTCTTCCTCGAGTCATGGCAATGTGCCCTTTTTCTATGTAGCTGATCGAACTATTGGGGTATAACAAGAGCAACTCATTCAGCTTCTGCTCGGCTTTTTGATACTCGCCCCTTGTGAAGAGCCGCGCCGCTTGCCTCCTGAGAACCTCGAGTCGATCCTCAAATCTCTCAACCAACCTGATCTCGAAGGAAAACGTATCACTATGCGCTTGAATCTTCTCCCCAGTGTCACTTCGAAGCTGACACCGAAACCTCAATCTGTAGATCCCCGGCGGCAACGTCTCTTGTTCACTCACCACTCGTGCACTGAATTTGAGCCCTGACCGAGGCGGTAGGACGATCCGCTCTGACCATTGGACCGACGTTTCCGCGTTTGGAAGTCTTAGTCTGAGCGATGGAGCCATTTCAACCCCGAGCTTGGCTTTCATCTTAGGTGTGGGGGCCTCTAATACTGTCATGCGGAAAGCATCCTTCGGAGTCATCCTGCCAGCCATAATCATCACCTGTTTAGATCCCTCGTTGAAAATCTCCAGTTCAACTTTGACCGGTTCGCCTTGGAAGAAGACAAAGTAGGCCCCTTTGGCTGGCGGTGAAATATATTCTGTCCCGTAGTTCTCGCCTACGCGAACAAAAGAATAAAGATGCTCATTCACAGACTGCAGCGAAGGAACAAGGCCAATCATCAGGCAAACCAAAAGCGTATACATTTGTTGTCCCATGTGTCTTCACCTCACCTGAATCTGTCCTTCATCCGTCATAGCGTAGGTGTGCGGAATATTATTCCACGCCGGATCATTGATATTGCTGGTGACCATGAAGTACTGAGTGACCATCACAGACAATTGTCCTGGTGGATATTGTTGTGGAAGGCGATGCACGATGTTCACCCCATGTCCCACCTCATGGCCCACCACATACTGGAACGTCTCCAGCCGAAACATCGTGTTGGTCGAAACAAACCCACCCAACCCCACAATCCGACCCACGAAGATCTGAATCGTGGTCACCTGATTGGGCACCCCCACGACGGGGATGGTTCCTCCGAGCGTCCCTTGGGGAACGCCCCCCCCGGCATTGTGGAAAAAGACCCGGAGGGCACTGTGAGCATGGTGGCCCGGCGTCGCTGCCCAACTCGCCTCAACGTCGGCGCTGCGGATGAGGCCTCCCTCCCCACCGGTCAATCCTCACCACCCCGGCCTCATCTCTTCCTCTGACCCAACCGGGCCGCCCGCTGCTTCTCTCGCACCCGCTCGATCATCCCCGGCCTGTACACCGGCTCAAACAACAACCGCCCATCCACCTCCCTCATCATCGGCCGCTCCGAATCCCGTGGCGGCCGCAACTCCTTCCGCTCACTGATCACCTTCGCTCGTTTGTAGGCGGCGATCGCCTTGTCATACTGCCCCTGGCGCTCGTAATACTGCCCCAGATTCAACCACGCCCGAATGGAATCCGGAGCCACCGCCGTCGCCACCAACAACTCCTGCTCTGCCGCCACCCGGTTCCCCTCCCTGAGGGCATACTGGGCTCGAATCCAGTGATAGTTCACTTGATCCCCCGGCGTCCTCACCTGCCGTATCTCCCAGGGACCAGAAATATCCGTCACTGTCTTGACATGGGATGGAGGTAACCGAAGCCCTAGGGGTACCAAATTTAACGCCGCCCTGATCCAATAAATGCCCGGCGGTAATCGCGCACCATTGTCGTCAGCAAACTCAAGAAGAACTTGAACGTGGCTCTGGCGCCCAAGAGTGCTTGGGAACGCCTCTATGACCTCCCGCACAGTCTTATAGTCATCATAGGTTCCCGGCTTCGGATGATATCCATAATTCGGATCACACTCATACTCCGATGGGTCAAGCGCGATGCCGGTTTTAAAATATTGGGTCCTTTCGACGCTCTTCTCCCTCACGTGAATCGTGTGCGCGACTAACGTCATATTCTTGAACAGCTCGTCCCAACTTGCTAATGGATCATGCTTAGCGGGATCCTCATCTTGGCGAATCTCAAACCTCACATAATCGAGCCAGCTTCTACCGTCAGACCAAGCAATTCTTATTGGCCGCGATCCCAGATTCCCAAAAGTCAGCACAACTCTTAGATTCGGAGCTTCGGTGTAGGTAAAACTTATGGGGCGGCCGGAGACGGTATACAAACCTTCCGTTACAATCTCTCCTGAAATGTTGACCCGAAAAAAA
>RFHM01000048.1 GCA_003696865.1 Acidobacteriota bacterium
CGCATACCCTTTGGGAGCTAAGCGGTCTGAAAAAGCAGCGAACGCTCCGTCGGCCATGTCTGTCTCGAAGACGTAGCCGACGGCGATGGCATCTGCCCCTCGAGGTCCCTGAGCCACAATACCTCCCTCGGGGAGACGGTTTCTCGATTGCTTGAATCGGATCTCCACGCCACGCGCGCGGGCTTGCTGTTTGAGTCCCCAATCCAGAGTGCCGGATTCTGGGCCCCGCCGGACCAAATAGAACAAAGGGTGTGATGAACGATAGTGGTGCTCACGTCCGGCGGGATCGTAGAATGTGGCCTCTCGAAATGGCGTCGTTTCAAACGTAGGTTCGATTCCCAGAGCGGTCAATTCTTCGAGCGCGTCCTGCCGTGTTGTCCAGTTTTCTATTCCCTGAAAGTCTCCATGAAAGCGGCCGCCGACGTCCCTTTGTCGCTCGTAGACGACGGGACAACCACCGGCGTTGGCCACCGTTAGAGCTGCGGCGAGTCCGGCCGGGCCGGCTCCGGTGATCACCAGGGGCGACGTCATGATTCCATCTCCTCGGGCGTGGCTTCGGCCTTGGTCCGAATACGGTAGATCTTTTCCACCGGTTGAAGGGCGATCAGGCCATCGCCCGGCCCACCGGTGTGTGCCACGTCCATGATGGCTCGGGCGATTTCCTCGGCCCGCGTCTTTTCGGCGAAGATCTCGATCTTGGTGTGCCTGACCAGCCAGTTGTGCGTGAAGAAGTTGGCATACTCGCCATATCCCTTCACGTGACTGACGCTCAAGCCGCCCACGCCCATGTGCTGCAGGTGTTCTTCTACCTTATCGAGCAAATGACTTCGGATGATGGCCGTCACCTTTCTGAGTTCCATGTTCCTTCACCTCCTTCCATTCCACGAGGGTCGAACCGATTGGGAGCGCGCCTCAGGCGCACATTTCAGCGTTCAGAGCGGTGGCTCAACCCTTGGAGACGATGATCTCGTCTCCGCGAATATTGACCTGGTATCGCTCCAGCGGCCGGGGCGGCGGTCCGGCGATGTTTCGGCCATAGAGATCGTAGTGCCCGTTGTGGCAGGCGCACCAGATGTGCCGCAAATCCGGTCGGTATTGCACGATACACCCCAGGTGCGTGCAGATCGCCGAGAAGGCCCGAAACTCCCCGGCCGGCGTCTGAATGAGGATGCCCGGTTTGCTCCCGAACTTAAAAATCTTCCCCGAACTGGGGTGGGGTTCCTTCGCTTTTCCCACCACCGCGCTCGATGGGGCGATTCCACATTCGGCGACAAGACGAAGAGATATTTTCGATGAGAAATAAAGAGAATCGGGACTAAACTTGGAGTCATGCGGAGACGGACCTGGATCAGTTGCACAGCAATTGGCAGCGGTGACGTTGGCCAACTTGCAGATCACGCAGGTGGGTGCGTCAGTGGTGGCCACGGTCAGTGACAATAAGTGGGCAACCGTGAAACCAAGCGCACAATCAATCTGTGTCCGATGAGTCTGTGCTGGTTGCATGAGGAGTTCACTCAGCATCTGATTGCTCTATTGCTGACCGGCCATTTTGGGTTCATTGGTGATTAAAAATGCGCCCGGTCGAGAAGGAGTCATAAGCCTGCTTCTCAAGAGTTCTCTCACCAATTCGTCGCAATTTTCCCCAGAATTTATGGGCATTTTTTGATTCTTCGGTTGCCCAACGATGGCCGGGCGAGTACAATATGCCCAACAGTTGTTGAGCAATTTGGAAAAGTGGACGTTGAGCAGGAGTGTGAAATGATGGATTGAGGGGAGCCCATTGTGAGCGAACAGCGCATGTCCACGGGTGTTGCCGGACTGGATGAGATCCTGAATGGAGGACTCATCCCCTGTCGAACCTACCTGATCGTCGGCGCGACGGGAACCGGTAAGACGATCCTTTCCCTCCAGTGGTTGCTGGATGGCCTGCAGCAGGGCGAGCGAGGACTGTACATCACGCTCGCCGAATCGGCCAGTGACATCCGGCAGAATGCCCGGAGTCTCGGTTGGAACATCGACGACATCGAGATCATCGACCTGGCGCCGGGGCGAGAGATGAAAGACGCCATCGCCAGTGAATACTCTGTCTTCCCGCCGAGCGAGGTGGAGCGGATTCCCATCTGGCGAGCCATCTACTCGGCGGTGGAGGAGAAGCGGCCACGGCGTCTGGCGATCGATTCGGCGACGCAACTTCGGCATCTCTCCAGCGACGAGTATCAATTCCGTAAGCATATGCTCGGGATGGTGAGATTCTTGAACGAGAGCCAGTGCACGTCATTGCTCACCTTCGAGCCGACCGAGTTAGAGCGAGAAACTTCGGTGGCCCTGGCCGTGGATGGCATCATTCGATTGCGGCGGGACATCTCTCGCGGCCGGGTCATTGGGCTGAGAAGCGTTCAGGTGGAGAAATTTCGTGGCTCGGATTTCATATCGGGATTACATCCTCTGCGCATCACGTCGCGAGGCCTCGTCGTCTTTCCCCATCGGATCGAGAGTCCGGGCGGGACTCGTCCGGGCAGCGAAACGCTCTCTTCCGGCATTCGGCAACTGGACGAGCTGTTGGCCGGTGGCCTGGAATCGGCCACCACGACGATCATCTCCGGGCCCACGGGTATCGGCAAGAGCACTCTGGGAATGCAATTTCTCACTCAGGCGGCGGCGTCCGGGAAACGGACGGCGCTCTACACGTTCGAGGAATCGGTGGAATCCATCCTCGCGCGTTCGCGAGGTCTGGGCATGCCCGTAGATACGCTGCAGGAGGCGGGCGCGTTGACGATCATCGGAATTGATCCCATGCAGCTTTATCCCGACGAATTCCTCGCCGTCGTTCGCGCTGGCATTGAGCAACAGAACCATCGGGTCATCATGCTGGATAGCCTGCGCGGATATCAACTGGCCATGGAAGAATTCGGCACGTTAGTGGCCCACATTCAGAATCTGACGCATTACTGCACGCAATGCGGCGTGACCACGCTTTTAATCAACGAAGTAGAGCACGTCACCGGCGATCTCATACCGACCGAACTGGGCATCAGTTATCTGGCCGATAATATCATTTTGCTCCGTTATGCCGAATCCTTTGGCCGTATCATTCGCGTCGTCGGTTGCCTGAAGAAGCGGCTCAGCAGCTATCAGCCCGAGCTGCGTCAATTTCGCATCACCGATGAGGGGATCTGGGTCGGGGACCGGCTGGCGAACTTGCAGGGATTGCTCACCGGTGTCCCCATGAGCGAGAAATCGGAGCATGACTGAGCCGGTTCATATCATTGGCTTGCTTCTCTCCAATCCGGCGGATCGACGTCTTCTCGGGGAATTTCTCGGCTCGCTGGGGCATGACGTGCGCGCCCCCGAACTGGTGGCCGCCGGGCTTGAGATGTGGAGCGATGTGAGCCTGATCATCGTCGATGAAACCGCCGGCCGATGGTATGGGAGGAAGCTTCTGGCGCTCAAGCAGCAATCGGAGGCCGTCTTCTTGCCGCTGTTGATCATTCTTTCCCGGAATGCGGGAAGCACGCCATGGCTCCGATGTGGTTTCGATGATGTCCTCCGGGTACCAATGACCAAGGCCGAACTTCGCGCGCGCCTGGAGACGTTCTTGCGTCTCAGAGAGCACTCTGAGGAACTGGCTCGTCGGAGCGCGTCCATGTTCCGTGCGCTCGTAGAGCAATCCATGGTGGGCGTCTACCTCATCATTGAAGGCGCGTTTCATTACGTCAACGAGGCCTTAGCCGGAATTCTGGGCTATCGCCCCGAGGAGATCACAGGGCGCTCCCCGGCCAAAGTGCTGGACTTCGTTCATCCGGATGATCGAGCTCTGGTCGCCGAGCAGATTCGCCGGCGGTTGAGCGGAGAGACGGATGTGGCGCACTACGTCCTGCGCGCGGTGCGCAAAGATGGTTCATCGATCCACTGCGAAGTCTTCGGTCGACGCATCGATTACAAAGGGCGCCCGGCCATTCTGGGAACGCTGGTGGACATCACGGAGCGCGTCCGGGCCGAGCGAGCATTGGCCGAGCGCGAGATGCTGTTGCGGACGATCATCGAGACCGAGCCGGAATGTGTGAAGCTATTGGCCGCCGATGGGACGGTGCTCGAGATGAATCGGGCGGGACTGGCCATGATGGATGCCGACGCGCGGGACCAGATCATTGGCCGGTGCATCATTCCACTGGTGGCGCCGTCGCACCGCCCCGCGTTTCAGGCGCTGGTCGAGGCCGTTTTTCGTGGCGAGTCGGGAACGTTGGAATTTGAAATCGTCGGCCTCAAAGGAACCCATCGTTGGCTCGAGATGCACGCTGTCCCGCTACGCGATCAGGAGGGACGCATCACCGCCCTCCTGGGGATAACCCGCGACGTCACCGAAAGGAGACGGGCAGCAGAAGAACTGAGGAGACTCAATGAGGAGTTGGAACGCCGCGTCATGGAACGCACGGCGCAGTTGGAGGCCATCAATCGAGAGTTGGAGAGTTTCAGTTACTCGGTGTCTCACGATTTGCGCGCGCCTCTGCGACATATTGCCGGCTTCGTCCAGCTTCTCATCGCGCACGAGGGTCAGCGGCTGAGTTCATCCGGCCGCCGGTATGTCGATCTCATCGCGGCATCTACGGAGAAAATGGGCCAGTTGATCGACGGATTGCTCACCTTCTCTCGAATGGGACGCGCCGAGATGCACATCCAGCGCGTGGAATTGAGCAACCTGGTGGAGGAGGTTCGACGAGAGTTCGCCCCCGAGACCGCCAATCGGAACGTCATCTGGGAAATCGCCCCGCTCCCCGCCGTGGAAGCCGATCCTACATTGCTCCGTATCGTCCTCACCAATGTGTTTTCCAACGCCTTGAAGTTCACCGAGCCGCGCCGGGAAGCCCGCATCGAGGTTGGCGCCCATCGGAGCGGGACGGGAGAGGTCACCATCTTCATTCGGGATAATGGCGTGGGATTCGATGGACAGTACGCCGACAAGGTATTCGGCGTCTTTCAGCGGTTACATTCGCAAGATGAATTTCCCGGATCGGGCATTGGCCTGGCCACCGTCGCTCGCATCATTCATCGGCACGGCGGCCGCGTTTGGGCCGAAGGCGAAGTGAATCGTGGGGCGACGTTGTATTTCACACTGAGAAAAAAAAAGAAAAAAACGTGAGGGGACACATGTCGAGGGAATTGCGACTTCTCATCCTGGAAGACGATCCTCATGATGCCGAGTTGGCCGTGGCCCACCTGGAGAAGGCGGGCTACTCGTGTCAGTGGGAACAGGTGGAGACTCGTCAGGAGTTCCTGGCGCGCCTGGAGGCCGCCACCTACGATCTCATCCTGGCCGATTATAACCTGCCGTCATTTGACGGGCTCACAGCACTGAAACTCTTTCGCCAGCGCGATCCCGATACGCCCTTCATCCTCATCTCTGGCACGCTGGGCGAGGAGAGGGCCATCGAGAGTCTCAAGGCCGGCGCCACGGATTACGTGTTGAAAGATCGACTCTCCCGTCTTGAGCCCATAGTCGCTCGGGCGCTGGAGGAAGCCAGAGAGCGGCGCCGCCGGCGGCGAGCAGAAGAAGAGTTGCGCCGAGCCACCAATATGTTGAACAGTATCCTCACCTCGGCGACCGAGTATGCCATTGTAGCCACCGATCTGGACTTCCGTATCATTCACTACAATCCCGCGGCGGAGCGGTTGTTTGGGTACACAGCACAAGAGGTCATCGGACGCAAGATTCCGGACGTGCATTTGCGAAAGGAGACCCAACGAGAGCGATTTGCCCGCGCCATCCAGGTCGTCGAGCGCGAGGGGCGGTGGGAGCATGACCTGGAATGGAAAGATCCGCAAGGCTCGCCGCGCATCATTCACATGGTGGTGATGCCCATGCGCGATGAGATGGGAGCGAGCGTCGGGTACATCCTGTTCGCCCAGGATGTCACCGAGCGGAGGCGCATCGAGCGGATGTTCTCCCAATTGCAGGAACAGACCAGTCAACTGGTGGGCGAACTGAGAACGGAGCAGTTGTATCAAGACGTCTTGCGCGCCGCGCACCTCATCGTGCCCGCCGACGCGGCCATCCTGTCGCTGCTCGATGAGGAAGGCGCCGAGTTGCAATATTTGGCTGCTGAGGGCGAGCGTGCCGAGATTCTCCTCCCTCGCGCGCGCCCTCTGGCCTCACTCGGCCTCGCGCCCCTGGCGGTGCGAGAGCGGACGCTCGTGCAGAGCGACGATCTGATGAATGATTCACGCGTATCTCGGGAATACGCCGAACATGTGAATATGCGCGTCGAGATGGCCATTCCGCTCATCAAGGGTGAGCGCGTGTTGGGCGCACTCATGGTGCTCCGGCGCGACGAGCCATTCGATGAAAATGAGCGGCGGGCCCTCACCATCTTTGCCAATACGGCGGCGGGCTTGATCGATTCAGCGCGCCTCTATGAGCGGGCTCGTCAGGCTGAGAGGCGCTATCGCGATTTGTACGAAAATGCTCCCGATGGGTATTACACCGTGGATGCACAGGGCGTCGTCAAGGAGATGAACGCGACCATGCTGAAGTGGCTCGGGTACCATCACGAGGAACTCCTCGGCCGCCGGCGCTTCGAGGAACTCCTGGCGCCGGAGAGCCGGGAGCGTTATCGTCGGCTCGTGGAGCGCTGTCGGGGACACGGTGTGTTGGAGAATGT
This sequence comes from Acidobacteriota bacterium, assembly GCA_003696865.1. Classification (GTDB taxonomy): domain Bacteria; phylum Acidobacteriota; class Blastocatellia; order HR10; family J050; genus J050. Next base: position 6,657 of record RFHM01000048.1, read on the forward strand.
CGAACTGGAGCTCGTCAGTCGCGAGGGCCGGCGCTTCCCCGTGCGCATCAACGCGACGGCCGTGTGGAGGGAGGGAAACTATGCGGGCTGTCGCGCCACGGTGCGCGATATCACTCGAGAACGGGAGTTGGAAGCGCAGCTCCTTCAGGCGCAAAAGCTGGAGAGCCTGGGGACGTTGGTGGGAGGCATCGCTCACGATTTCAACAACATGCTCACCGGCATCCTCGGGTTCACACAACTACTCATGCGTCAGGTCGAGCCGCAGAGCCCCATCTATGAGGGCTTGGGGCGCATCGAGGTGCTCGGGGAACGCGCCGCTGATATGATCCGGCAATTGCTCGCCTTCAGTCGGCAGGACGTGGGAGAGAAGCGGCGACTCATGCTCCGTCCCTTCCTCAAGGAGGTGGGGAAGCTTCTCGAACGGGTGATTCCCGAGAATATCGAACTCCTCCTCAATCTCTCGCCCGAGGAATTGTGGGTAGAAGCCGACCCCACCCAGCTTCAGCAGGTCATCATGAACCTGGTGGTCAATGCCCGCGATGCCATGCCGGAAGGGGGACGATTGCAGATCGCCATGGCGCCGGTGAATCTCGATGAGGCGTTCTGTCGAGCGCATCCCGATCTCCAGCCGGGACGCTACGTGCGATTGGGCGTGAGCGATACGGGAGTGGGTATCCCTGAGGAGATCCGTTCTCGCATCTTCGATCCATTCTTCACCACCAAAGAAGTGGGCAAAGGAACCGGATTGGGATTGCCGGTGGTGTATGGCATTGTGAAGAACCATGGTGGAGCCATCGAAGTGCAGAGTGAGGTCGGCAAAGGGACGACCGTCCATATCTGGCTGCCGCTGGCCGAGAGAGGCGCTGTTGGCGAAGAAACGGCGCGCACCGAGGCACCCGGTGGGACGGAAACGATCCTGCTCGTGGAAGATGAGCCCAGTGTGCTCGAACTGGGAAAGATGGCCCTGGAACACCTCGGCTATCGCGTGTTGACGGCAGAAAACGGGCTGGAGGCGCTGACCATCTATATGGCGCATCGGGATGAGATCGCGCTGGTGATTCTGGACATGGTCATGCCGCGATTGGGCGGACCGGAGACTTTTCGCGAGTTGAAGCGCATCAATCCGAGCACGCGGGTATTGCTGGCCACGGGATATGATACGACACAGACGGCGGCCCAGGCGCTCCTCGATGAAGGCGCTTCGGGATTGATGAGAAAGCCCTATCAAATTCACGAACTCGCCCAGGCCGTCCGCGCCGCGCTCGAATCCTCGAAGTTATAGATTCCCTCGAAAATCACCGCCGAGGCGCAGAGAACGCCAAGGTCCTCCAGCAGGCTTCTTCGAAAATCGCCACAGATTCCACAGATGGGCCCGGATTCTTTTCTTCATCTGTGATCATCGGTGCAATCTGTGGCCTGGTTTTCATCCCCGCGATGTGGCTCGGACGCGCCATGGGCGACTCCATCGTTCCATTGATCATCTCCGATGTGATGTGTTCGTCGTCATCCGCCAGCCACGGCGTCCAAGCCGGGCTGAGTCCCTCACTCCCCTCAATTCTGGGGGAAAATCCCCACCGAGTGTGAAATCCCCCGCCGTGGCTCTTCCAACCCTCTCGAGATGGGGGATGCGATGCTCTCCTTTCCCCCAGAAAATCGCTCATCACCGGGCGATCGCCACATGATCCCATGCTTCTCTCGTTTGGCATAGCAATTGCATGGAGCATGAGAGGAGAGAGACATGCGATCGAGAGAGCAGATGAGGAATGAGGCGCATCAGGCGTGGAGGATATGGTCTGAGGAAAGTGGTGAATGGAATCCGCCCATTCACCACTGGGCAACTCAGGCGCCGAGGAGGCATTCGATGATTCGATCTCGAGATCTCATGCAACGCGATGTGATTTGCGTCTCTCCAGAAATGGATGTTCGGGATTTGGCTCGGTTGTTCCAAGAGAAAGCCATCTCCGGGGCGCCGGTGGTGGATCGCGAAGGGCACCTGGTGGGCATTGTTTCGACGACTGATCTGGCCCACTTGGTGGCCGAGCAGGGGACCCGAACATCGAAGCGTCGACGGGCGACCGTTCGAGAGATCATGACCAGTCCGGTGCTCTGTATCGATGAGAATTGTCCGTTAGCTGAAATGATGGATATCATGACGCGCGCCAGGATTCACCGTCTGGTCGTCATGCGCAACGACGTCGTCGTGGGGATGGTGACCGCTTCGGATATCATCCGGTTTCTCTCCGCCTGGCCGGTTTGAGTCTGAGGGACGGACTGGCGGAAGCGGGCGTCGCCATCTTCTCATGACGAAAAGAGATGATGGAGGTGCGGTATGAGATCCAAAGTTGATTCCACGATGCACCCTCTCGCAGCGACACCCTGGTCTATTCGGGTGAAGGGCTCGGGATACGGTCCGGTGCTCGTGCCCCTGCTCGGGGCCATCCTGCTCGTTCTCGGCGAGTGGCGGACGGGATTCCTCAGGCTGACCAGCGAGACGCCGCTGGTCATGTTGACGCTGGTCAGTTACTTGAGTGGGAGCTTGCTGTTCATCCTCTATCTGGCTCAGCGCGAGCGGCTCCTGGAGCGATTGGCTTTGTTGGTGTGCAGTCTGGGATTGGGGTTGAATCTGGCAGCGTGGGGGATACGGTGGGTCATCACGGGGACGGTTCCCTTGTCCAACCTTTATGACACGGCGCTCATCTTCGCCGCTGGCACGACGCTGTCGGCGTTGGTGGTCAGTGCTCGTTACCACCAGAAGATCATCGGCGCCGTCACCCTGCCGGTGGCCACATTGCTGGTGGTGTGGGCCGTGCTCTATGGTGGGGAGGTGGTCGACCTGCCGCCGGTATTGCGGAGCACCTGGCGGCCGATTCACGTCGGATTAGCCATGAGTGGTTACGCCGTGGCAGCGCTCAGTTGTATCAGCGCCCTCCTCTATTTACTCAAAGATGGGGTGGCTATCGAAGCCGTGGGGCTGCCGGCGATGCTGTTCGTGGTCGGAGCCTACGCGTTCGTCTCCGGCGGGGCCGTGGTGACCGATGGCTCGTTCACGCTGCCGGTGAGCATTCATGGAGCGCGCGTCCCCCTGGATGCGGCGCGCACCGAGTTTCTGCGAGCGACGATCCCCTATGTGGGGAGGATCTTTCAATTGGCGTTTGGGCTGGCGGTGATCGCTGCCGGAGCGTTTCTCGGGTACGTGGTGGCCGGCAAAGACATCTTCAAGCGCATCGGTCATGGGGTTGTGCGGGGAGCACTGATCGTCGAGGCCGTCGGCCTGGGCCTCCTCTTCTTCCAGATGTCGCGAGTCTCATCGGTCGTGGCCTGGCTCGATCCTCAGCAACGAGGGCTCCTCTCCGACCAGTGGGTGCAACGAGTTGGTGCCCAGATGAACGTCCAGTTTCACAGCGATCCTATCGCCGCCGTCGCCGTGACCACGGCGTGTGGGCTCACCGCCTTCATCGCTTTCTTCGGCTGGAGAGGCGATCAGGTCATCCAGGCTCTGCCTTCGCCGCGGGCTTTGGATAACCTCACGTATCGGGCGGTGACGGTGGCCTTTCCCTTGTTGACGTTGATGGTCATCACCGGCGCCGTCTGGGCCAACGAGTCATGGGGGCGCTATTGGGGATGGGATCCCAAGGAGACGTGGGCGCTCATTACCTGGCTCATCTATGGCGCCTATCTGCATATGCGCATCACTCACGGATGGAAGGGGCGTCGAAGCGCGCTGTTCGCCGTGCTGGGTTTCGTGGCCGTACTGTTCACCTATTTGGGAGTGAGTTTCATCCTGCCCGGCTTACATTCGTATGCCTGAGCGTGCCGCACCGCCACACCCTCTCCCCGCGCCGAGTTGAACTGCGCCGGTTGAGCGCGGGGAGAGGGTGCTTTTTTCACCGGACGGGTTGGGGTTCGAGATGGTGATGGCATCATTTCTCCTCTCCCCCATCGCCTGGAAGCTTGGAGACGCAGATCCCATCTTCGAGAATAAAGAGGGTGTTCTTCTGTTCGACGCCCACCCGAGGGTGATGGCGAAGACGACCCATCTTCAAAGAGGGTGTTCTTCCCACGTCTCTTCTTTGCACAGGTGATAGTGGGATGACGGGTGATGCGCCCGGAATCACGACCTGGGGCGGTTGACGAAGGTGAACTCAGTCCTCTCTCTCGGCCCGGCGGCGGGCGATCATGATGACCACCAGCAGAATGATCAATCCCAGCAGGATCAACAAAGCATACATGGCTCGTCACCTCCTCAAAAGGTGTTTCATCGTAGCTCGCGTCCGAGGGAGCGGGGATGGTCGGTGCCGATCATCTCCCTGGGCCGCGGGCTCCGTCTCTCGGTCAACTCGTTGAATGCGGCTTCGCCGTTTTGGATCGTTTGGCCGCCTTCCGCCGGAGGTACCACTCCTCGAGTTCGCCAACAATGGCCGAAAAGATGCTCACCAGGGCGCCGAGAATGATCAGTCCGACGCCGATCAGGGCGCCCAATCCGGTGAACACCAGCATGAGCCCGATGAACGCCAGTCCTATTCCGGCGAAGAAGCCAAACAGCATCACTCCCAGAGACTTCTGTTGTTCCGCTTCGGTGAGGTTGTTCTCCTCTCTCTCGGTGTTTTCCATGATCGCTTTCCTCCCCGTTCCAAACTCGGTCGCAGCGGCGGAACTCGATGGCCTCTGCTCTGACCTCTCCCCACCCCCCATCCGTGTCGGGCCATGTACCTCCGTCCAGGGCACGCCCCGGCAGCCTCTCCGCAGCGACTCCTGTCATCTCTAAGTATAGCAACCGACGTACCATAAGTCATTGATGGGCGGCTCGTTCGCAACCCTCCCCGAATGTGGAGGTTGGGGCAGTCTCGTTGGGTTGTTTCCGAGCAACGCCGGACAAAACGCGCGTTATCGCGCGTTGACCGGGTGATTTAACCCACGAGAGCGATGGGCGACGGGGAACTGAGCCATTCGCTTGTAGGTGTTGGCGGCGATGCGGAATGTGATCTTCGTCCTCTCGGCCTCCTGGTCACTTCATTGGTGGGCGAATTCGCCCCAAGGATGAGGAGTCTCACCGATCGGAGACGGCCGTCCCCAGACCACACCTGCATAGGGCTCGCCGTCGGCGGATCACGGCGTCAGTGGGAACGCTCAAACGACGATCTGCAACCGACGCATGATCAATCGGGAACGGGCAGCGTCCGAGAGAGATGTGACCATTCGAAGAAGAGCGGATGTTGTCGTGAGCCGGGTGAAAATCCCCAGAAGCGAGCGGGCACTCCATGTGTGCTCATCAATGGCACGGAACTTGCATGTAGCTCGGTGAAAGGGAGCGGGGATGAATATCTCCTTCTATCAGCGGCTGAACTTTCGCATCACGTTAGGTCTGCTGCTGGCCTTGTTGGTCGTCGGCGTCCCATTCTTCCTGTTTTTCTATAACTTCCATAAGGGCCAATTAATCGAGAGCTTGAAAGCCTCGTCGGCGAACCTCAGCCGACTGACGTTGACCAGCTTGGAACAGAGGATGCTGGAAGGGGAGCCTCATTTGATCGAAGCCGATGTCAAGCGCCTCTCAGACCAGTCGGGGGTGGAGCGGATCATGATCCTGAACAAGAAAGGGGAAGTGAGAATCTCATCCGACGAGCGGATGAAGGGGCGAGTTTTCACTCTCGATGAGCCCACCTGTTCGGTCTGCCACCGCCACGAGTTGAACCGGCTTTTGCAGACGACGGTCGTTGAAACCAGTTCCCATGGGCAGATCTTCCGTAGCATCATTCTGATCACCAATAGGCCGAAGTGCTTCAAATGTCACGGTTCTGCTCAGCGAATCAATGGCATCCTGATGGTGGACTTGCCCATGGCCGAGGCCAATCGACAACTCGCCTCAGGCCTGCAGAAGATGCTCACGCTCGCCGCCATTATGGTCGTGGTGACCATCGTGGCTTTGGGGGGATTGATGAATCGATTGATTCTTCGTCGGCTCAAGGCGTTCACCCGGACCACTCTGGCCATCCGCAGCGGGAACCTGGATGAGCGGGTTGATACTGGAGGGCATGACGAGATCAGCGAACTGGCCGTGAGCTTCAACATGATGACGGCGAGCTTGAAAGAATCGCTGAAGGAGGTTCAACGTCATAAGGATTATCTGGAGAACGTCATCAATAACATTGAGGATGAGATCGTGGTGGTGGACCGGAACCTTTGCATTGTGACGGCCAATAATGCTTACCTCCGGCGATCCCCCGCCCAACGACGGGACATCATCGGCCAACCGTGTTACTTGGTCTCCGGAGAGATGAAGGCTCCTTGTCGAGAGCCGCTCAAAGGGCAGTGCCCGGCTCAAGAGGTCTTTCGTCATGGAGGACTGAAAAAGGTGTTGCATCGATTCATCGACGGAGAGGGCAACGAAAAGTACGTGGAGGTTCACTGTTATCCATTGCGCGATGAAAGGAATCAGATCTTTCAGGTCATTGAGGTGAGGCGGGACATCACCGAGCGGCGATATCTGGAAGCTCACTTGAGCCACTCGGAGCGACTCGCCTCCCTGGGGCTGTTGGCTTCAGGCATCTCGCACGAGATCAATAATCCTCTGGCCTCTATCACGGCGTGTATCGAGGGGCTGAAGCGAAAGATCGACACCGACCAGAGTCACGAACGGGCCATCGATGTCGAGGATCTCAAAGAATACATCGACCTGATTCACCAAGAGGCCATGAGAGCCAAGTCGATCACCGATCGGCTGCTCATCCTCGCTCGCAAATCCGAATCGCCCACCTATCTGGTATCCATCAATCAATCCCTTTCGGAGACCATTTCGCTACTTCGATTTCAGGCCCGAGAGCGGGATATCCACATCATCGAAGAACTGGATCCGACCATTCCGGCGATCAAAGCCGACGATTCAGCGTTGCGGCAGGTGTTTCTCAACCTCCTGTTGAACGCCATGCAGGCCATCGATCGAACCGGGCAGATTACAGTTCGAACTTCCGTTGAGGGAGACCGCATTCGCATCACCGTCGAAGACACCGGTTGCGGGATCGCCAAAGAGGATCTAGGGAAACTGTTTGAGCCCTTCTTCTCGCGGCGCCCGTCAGGGAGAGGGACGGGGTTAGGACTGTTTATCTCCAACATCCTGATTCGGCGCATGGGAGGGCGTATCGAAGTGGACAGCACACCGGGGAGAGGGTCGCGATTCACCGTGATCCTTCCATCGGAAGGTTCATCCGACGTGTGAGGAGGTCTCGGCCATGACCAAATCGGTGAAGGTGCTCGTCGTTGATGATGACACGACGTTTCGTCGCGTCATCGTCAGGGAGCTCGCATCTATGGGATTCGAAGCCGAGGGCGTGGCCAGCGGCGAAGAGGCGTTGGCGGTGACCGAGCATCAAGAGTACGACGTCGTATTGCTCGATATGAAACTGCCCACCTTGGATGGGATGGCGGTGTTGAAAGCGCTCAAGCAAGCTCATCCACTCACCGAGGTGATCATGCTGACGGCCTACGGAACGATCGATAGCGCCATTCGCTCCATCAAGCTGGGCGCCTACGATTACCTGACCAAGCCGTGTAAGTTGGAGGAGTTGGAGGCTATCATCCATCGAGCCGGTGAAAAACGGGCGCTGCAGCAGCGGAACATCATCTTGCGCCAGGAACTGGCTCGGCGCGATCGATTCGATGAGTTCGTTGGTCGGAGTAAAGCGCTCCAGCGCATCTTGCAGTTGATCACCAAAATTGCGCCCACAGACTCGACGGTGCTCATTCAGGGGGAGAGCGGCGTGGGCAAGGAACTCGTGGCCCGAGCCATTCATCGCCATAGTCCGCGCAAAGAGAATCCATTCATCGTCGTCGATTGTACCTCGCTTCACGAAGAGTTACTCCAGAGCGAACTCTTCGGCCACGAGAAAGGAGCGTTCACCGGAGCGACGGCATTGAAGCACGGATTGTTTGAGGTCGCCGACACCGGAACGATCTTTCTCGATGAAGTGGGCGACATGAGCATAAGCCTCCAATCGCGACTGCTGCGAGTGCTGGAGACGGGCACCTTCCGGCGCCTCGGAGGAGTGAAGGATATTCGCGTCGACGTCCGGATCATCGCCGCGACCAATAAGAACCTCGCCCAGGAGGTAGCTGCCGGACGCTTTCGCGAAGACCTCTACTATCGCCTCAATGTGGTTACCATCTCTGTACCACCATTGCGGGAGCGACGCGAAGATATACCGGTTCTGGTTCGATACTTCATCGAGCATAGCGTCGTGCCCGGGCGGCAGAAGAAGGGAATTTCCAAGGAGGCGCTCGATCGGTTGCTTCACTACCACTGGCCGGGCAACGTTCGCGAGCTCAAGAACGTGATCGAACGGGCTCTCATTCTGGCCGAAGGCGAGTGCATCGAAGCTCAAGATCTCCCCAGCAACCTTCGCGTCGGGCTCCCCTTCCTCGCCGAGTCCGGTCAGACTGAACATCTCTCATTAGAAGAAGTCGAGCGACGGTATATCGCCGAATTGCTCAAGGAGTATGGGGGGAATCGCAGTCGGGTGGCGAAGATCCTCAAAATCAGCGAGCGGAGTCTCTATCGGAAGATCAAGGAATACGGCCTCTAGTCACATTGCAGAAATGCCTGCTCCCCACGGCGCATCTCCAGTTCTCTGCTCCGCGCCGTTCCCGCTTTCTGGTGATCAACGCACAGGATTATCAGTCGCCGTTCTTTGGCACACGGATTATGGGCAAGACCAAGGAGGGATAATCGATCCCTGCTCGAATTAAGTGTGGGGTCTCCGGCCTGCAATGGAATCGGCCGGAAGGCTGCGCGCAAGGAGGGAAGAAAGATGAGAAGAAGACAGCTTATCCTTTTCACAATCATCGTGGCCTTCTTCATGCTTGGGATATCAGCGTTCGCCGGACTGAGCGTGACCGAACAAAGCACGAAAACTAAGGGGGCGACGACCGTAACCTGGGACTCAGCGTTCGAAGACCTCGACTATACTGTGGGGACGCCCATAACGATGACCGTGACTTGGACGGCGGATACGGGGATAGCGGAATACGAGGGATTCGAGTTGAAGAGCTTCACGCCGAGATCGAAAAAGGATCCGGCCGACGGTACGTTGATGAATGTATCCCCCGCCTCTGATGGCACGTCGGTCACTGTCGAGTTCGTCTTCACCGAACTGCATCTCGATCGAAAGCGAAATGTCGAGGTGGGGAATGCCCACTTCAAGCTCTATCTTTGGATCGATAAAGATGGCGATGGCGCTGTAGAATCCGTGGCGGGTTATGGTGTTAACGTCCATGTAGAGGATCCTCAATGATCGTGGGACGGAGGGCGGGATGTCTCGTTCCTCCGTCACCGAGCGCTCCGGGGCGCCCTGAGGGCCGCACCAGGGGGCCATTTTCTTGCTCGTGGCCAGCCCCCCTGCCATTTCATTTCGTCTCCTATCGAGGCCGTGGTCGCTTTTCATCGCTCATGGCCGATTCTTGTTCACGGGCAGTGAGTGCCAGGAGTGTAGTTGATAGCCGTCGGGGCGCGCGGTGAAAAAGAACTTTTGGATTTCCGGCAGGATCTGGTCGTTGCTGGTGGCCTCATAGTTGGACCTCATCGGGGATGAGACTCTCATCCGGCGGGGAGTTTTCGACCGAGCGACTCCATTTGTCGGTCGCCTTCCTCTCATGAAGGCGGCGTCCTCCCGGGAGCTGGAGACCTCGTGACACCGGAAGCAATTGCTTTGCCCGGAGAGATCGGGCGCTCGATCGGGATGATGCTCGCCGTGGCAGTCGAAACAGTCGAGTTCGGGAGCCTCTCCAGATCCATGACAGTTGAAACAGTCGGGATCTTCCGCCGGGGGTTGAGAGAAATGACAGTCAAAGCAGGTCAGAGGGAAGTGCCGAGGGCCGTGGTCTTGAGCCCGTCCCGACCAGGCTCCAACCATGAGCCCCGCGGCAACCAGTCCGATGAGCAATACCATTTTGACTCGTTCAACGGAGGTCATGACCATCGAAGGCCACGAATTCTGCCGGCCCCGGATCGCTTCTGATGCTCGGGTGGCTGCATCCACCACTGGCCAACGTCGAGGCGCTCACCCGAAGCTCCCGTGAAGTGATGCAGAAGCTCCAGAGCCATGGGCGCGATCGTCGGCTTCGGCTCCCGAGCGGGCCCAACATCGAAGCTCGGGAGCACCACAACGGCCGCCGAGATACTCAACGCCATTGCCCAACGCTCGGCCTCTGCCAATTTCATTCATCCCTTCCATCGGGTGAGCAAACGGTGTGCCACAACGTATTCGTTTCCAACCGGAAGATTATCCGACGAAAGATCAGATCGTTATCGGTGATCGGCTTGAAGGAGAAGGCCCCTGCGATGGGGGCAAATGCCCCATCGGCTGTGAAATCCCCCAGCACCGTTGTCACTCATTCTCGGCCAAGAGGGCTTCCAGTAAACTGACTCCGAGATCGATGGCCCCTCATCCATAGGATGGCAGAGCCTCACCGGTGTTCCTGCAACTCCATGCCTGGAACCGCCGGCCCGAAGCCATTGGCGCGTTCGCCGGGACAGAACGGGGTCGTGGAGAATCGCCAGTATCTCACCCTGACATTTTGTCAGTATCCGACTATTGCTTGACGCACAAGAAGATAGATCGAGATCGCCGCATCGCCCTGACAAAATGTCAGGCCGCTCGCTCCTTGCGCATCGCTCGCCCAGATGCGCAGGTGACGTGTTTTCTATATGTTGGCCGAGGGGGAACAGATTTTGCATAGGTGGAGTGAGACATCATGGACGGGCGAGAGTATCGACCAGTTGAAGAGGTTCTGGTTTGCAGCTCGGATGCTCAGGAGGCCGAGTCGTTGGGGCACTGGTTGTCCCATGATGGGTATCAGGTCGATCTCGCCGAAGACCCTTTGACGGCGGTCGAGAAGCTCACCACCAGGAGCTTCCACGTCATCATCGTTATCGTTCGGGCCCGTGAGCGACGTTGGATAGATTCGATTCGCGTTTTCAATCGGCTTTTGCCAGACCTGCCGGTGGTGGTGGTCGCCGAAGGCGATTCGCTGGAGACGGAGCGATTGGTCAGGCAGGGGAAGATTTTCTACCTCCTCTCCAAGCCGATCAGTATGGCCGAAGTGAGAGCCGTACTCCGGGATGCTACCGGAAAGGTCGGTGCACCGTGAGGATCAGAGATGCTTGACGGCGCGGGTCACAGGCGGCTTCGGTCCGTGGCCGTAGCCGAGGAACCAGAAGGAGGATCGCTATGAGACGAAGATGGACGCTGGTATCCGTTCTCATTCTCCTGGTCATCTCTGGAAACGCTCTCTACTGGGGGAGTGCGGAGGCCAAAGATAAACCCAACCTCCAGACGGGGGCGACGATTTACAAGAAATACTGCGCTCGGTGTCATGGGGCTCAAGGCCGCGGAGATGGTCCGGCCACCAGGATCTTGAAGATCAACCCGCCCGATTTCACCAACCGAGCGTATATGGCCAAGAAGACCGATGAGGAGTTATTGACGATCATCGCCAATGGGGGCGCCGCAGTGGGCAAGTCCAAGCTCATGCCACCCTATAGGAAGAAATTGAACGAGCAGGAACTTCGCGCCGTTGTCGCTTACATCCGGTCGCTGACCGGAAGCTGAAAGTGACTTGTCGTGGTCGAGTCTCGTCAAGCGGGAGTGCGCAATGAACAGGATACTGCTATTCACCGTGATCTTGGTTTTGGCCATCGGTGGAGGCTATTTGGTCGCCAAACCGTTCTCAGGAGTCGTTCAACCCATTGCCTTCAATCACAAGGTGCACATCGACAATGGGCTGGACTGCTCGGCTTGTCACGAGCGGTACTCACAAGCGGCCGTGGCCGGTCGGCCGAAGCTGACGACGTGCCTGTTTTGTCATGAAACGCCGCTCACCGAGAGTCCCGAGGAGGAGAAAATTCGGCAGTACGCCGAACGCGGAGAAGAGATCCCCTGGCGGCGGCTCACCCGGTTGCCGGCGCACGTCTATTTCTCGCATCGGCGGCACGTCGTCTTGGGGCAGATCGCCTGTCAAACGTGCCACGGTCGTATCGGTCAGAGCACCAGCCCGCCGTCACGACCGGAGATCCAGTTGAAGATGAACGATTGTCTCGCCTGTCATCGGCAGCGCGGCGTGACGACCGATTGTAATGCCTGCCATCGGTGAGGAGTGCCCGATCGTCAGACATCGAGCGTGGGAGTCCAGCTATGGATGAAACGACATTGAAGATCGAGCGACGAGATTTCCTCAAGTTGTTGGCCGGAGCGGCCTCGGGAATGATGTTATCCGGATACGCGTTCAACAAGCTGGCCCCGGTCAGCCAAGCCTATACTGACTGGCCCGAGCGGATCGAACGGTGGATTCCTTCGGTCTGTCTCCAGTGCTCGGGCGGCTGTGGCCTCATGGCGCGGGTAGTTGACGGGAACGTGGTGAAGTTAGAGGGTAATCCGCTTCATCCCGTCAACCGAGGACGGCTCTGTCCGCTGGGACACGCTGGCCTGCAGCTCGTTTATAATCCGGACCGGATCAAGATGCCCATGAAGCGGGTCGGAAGAAAAGGGTCCACCCAGTGGGTGAGCATCAGTTGGGACGAAGCCATTGATCTGTTGGCCGAGCGACTGGGTGAGTTGAGAGAACGTGGTCAACCTCACTCGCTCATCGTCTTCGATGGACGACCGACCGGACTCATGGGCGCTCTGTGGGAGAGGTTCTGTCACGCCTTCGGTACACCCAACCATCTCTCTGCTGACGAACCGGATGGGATGAGGATCGCTCATCGGCTCATGCAGGGGCTCGACCAATTGTTCGGCTACGATTTGGAAAACGCCAACTATATCCTATCCTTCGGCTGTCAACTGTTGGATGGGTGGCGATCGCCAGTTCAACTGGCGCGGACCTACGGCTATTTGCGACAAGAACGCCCCGGCCCGCGCGCCAAGTTCGTCCAGATCGAGCGTCGATTATCGCCCACGGCAGCGCGATCGGATGAATGGATTCCCATTCGTCCGGGCACCGAAGGCGCTTTGGCTCTGGGCATCGCGTACGTGCTGATCCGAGAGGAACTCTACGATCGCCAGTTCGTTGAGCAGCACACCTTCGGTTTCGACGACTGGACCGATGCCCGAGGCCAGCGACACAAAGGTTTCCGACGCCTGGTCCTGGAGACCTATCGTCCCGAGAATGTCTCGGCCATCACCGGCGTCCCCGTGGATACGCTCATTCGGATCGCCAAGCAGTTCGCGAGCACGAGGCCGGCGGTGGCCATCGGGAGTGCCGAGGCCACGCTTCACTCCAACGGCGCATTCAATGCCCTGGCGATTCACGCCTTGAATGCGTTGGTGGGGAACATCGACCTGCCGGGCGGCGTCCTCATCGGGGAGGAAATCCCCTTCAAGCGCTGGCCGCCGATCAAAAGCGATGCGGTGGCGCAGGAGGGGCGGCGCCGACCGCGGCTCGATCGGGCTGAGGCGGATGCGCCCTGGCTCGATGCGCTTCCACTGGAGGCGCTCGGCGAACGCATTCTGAGTGGGACGCCCTATGAGGTGCAGGCCGTCTTCCTTTATGAGAGCAATCCGGTCTTCTCCACGCCGGCGACGGCGCGCTTCGCCGAAGCGTTGGAGCACGTTCCTTTGGTGGTCAGTTTCGCTTCCTTCATGGATGAGAGCACGGCGTATGCCGATCTCATTCTCCCCGATCACACTTACCTGGAGAAGTGGCAAGATGGGCCGGCGCCGCCGCTGTCGGGCGTTCCCACATTGGGTGTGACGCAGCCGGTGATCCAGCCCCTCTACGAGACGAAGCACACCGGCGACGTGATTCTCGCTCTGGCCCGGCGAATGGGTGGGACGCTGGCCGACGCCTTCCCCTGGGCGGATTTCAAGGAGGTGCTCATGTTTTCCGTCCGGGGGTGTTACGAGGTTCGGTACGGGCGCGTGTTCAGCGAACCCTTCGAGGGCGCCTTCGTTCGGCAATTGCAAGAGCGCGGATGGTGGATTCCTCAGTTCTCATCCTTCGAGGCGTTCTGGAAGGATCTGGTGAAGAAAGGCGGGTGGTCGGGACTCTTCCATGAGTATGGCAAGTGGGGACACATCTTTCAGACGCCATCCAGGAAGTTCGAGTTCTATTCCCAGCGGCTGAAGGCGGAACTCGAGGCTCGAGCCAAACGGCGAGGCCAGCCTCTGGAGGCGCTCTTGGAGGAGTTGAACATCACGGCGCGCGGCGATGATGTCTTCTTGCCCCATTATGAACCCGCTCAGTTTGCCGGGGATGAGAGCAAGTACCCATTCCATTTGAATCCCTTCCACGTGCTGGTTCTCAATTCCGGGAGCAGCGCCAATCTCCCCTGGATGCAGGAGATCGTCGGACTCCACGTCCACGTGAAGTGGGATTCCTGGTTGGAGATTCACCCGGAGACGGCCCAGAAGTTGGGCATCGCCGACGGCGACTGGGTCTGGGTGGAATCGCCGTACGGAAAAGTGCGCGTCCGGGCCAAACTCTATCCCGGGACCATGCCGGAGGTGGTGAACATCCCCATCGGACTCGGTCATACGGCCTCCGGTCGTTGGGCGAGTGGTCGCGGCGTCAATCCCTATGCGCTCATCGGTCCGGCGGCCGATCGCCTGGGCGGATTGCCGGCACGGTATGCAACGCGGGTGAAGATCTCCAAGGCATAAGGAGGGACGACGATGCCTCGTTGGGCGATGGTCATTGACTTGGATAAATGTACCGGATGTCAGGCCTGCGTCATCGCCTGTAAGGCCGAGAACAATATTCCCTTTGTCAGCCCGGAGCAGGCCGCCATGGGGCGGACGATCTCCTGGATGGAGATCATCCCCATCGTTGAAGGCGAGTATCCACGGGTCCGCGTTCGCTATATCCCGCGGCCCTGCATGCAGTGCGATAATCCTCCCTGCACGAAGGTCTGTCCGGTATACGCCACGTTCAAGAACGAGGAGGGATTAGTGGCTCAGATCTACCCCCGGTGCATCGGATGTCGATACTGCACCGCCGCCTGCCCGTACACGGTAAAGTACTTCAATTGGTATGCTCCCCAGTGGCCGGCGGAGATGCGAGCCTGCCTCAATCCCGATGTCTCCACGCGGCCAAAGGGAGTGGTAGAAAAGTGCACCTTCTGTCATCATCGACTTCAGAAGGCCAAAGAGAAGGCCCGCGCCGAACAGCGGGAGTTGCGAGAGGGCGATTATGTGCCCGCTTGCGTGCAATCGTGTCCGGCCGGAGCCATGTTCTTCGGTGATCTCGACGATCCCATGAGCACGGTGGCTCAACTGGCCAGGAGCGCGCGCGCCTTCAGATTGTTGGATGATCTGGGAACCGAACCGAAAGTCATTTATCTGAGTGAGGGAGAGTGGTATGGACCGCGAAAGAGAGCATAATGAGGCGGACGCGAAACTGTTTGCGCCCATGTTAGAAACCGGAAGACCGTTCTATCTCACCGTTGGTGTGCTCTCGGCGCTCGTGCTGTGGGGCATCTATGCTTGGCTCACGCAATACCGGTGGGGACTCGGCGTCACGGGACTGAATCGCCCCGTCTATTGGGGCTTCTATATCACCAACTTCGTCTTCTTCATCGGCATCAGCCACGCGGGCACACTCGTCTCGGCTATTCTTCGTCTCTGTCAGGCGGAGTGGCGGCGATCGATCACCCGATCGGCCGAAGTGATCACCGTGCTCGTCCTCTTCTTCGGCGTAGCCAACATCCTGGCCGATCTCGGTCGCCCCGATCGCGTGCTCAACATCATCAAGCACGGTCAGTTCCACTCGCCACTCCTCTGGGATGTGACTAGCGTGGCGACGTATCTGACGGCCAGCTCGATCTATCTCTACTTGCCGCTCATCCCCGATTTGGCGCTGTTGCGCGATAAGTTGCAGATGCTCCAGAACGAGGGTCGGCTCACGTCTCTCTTCATGCGATTCCGCCGACGAGTATACACTTGGCTGGCGTTGGGATGGACCGGGACCGAGCGACAGCAACGACGCCTGAATCGCGCCATCTCGGTGATGGCCGTGTTGGTCATCCCCATCGCCGTGTCCGTTCACACCGTCGTCTCTTGGGTCTTTGCCATGACCATTCAGCCCATGTGGCACTCGACGATCTTCGGACCCTATTTCGTGGCCGGAGCCATCTTCTCGGGCATTGCGGCGCTCATTCTGGCGATGGCCGTCATTCGTCGGGTGTATCATCTGGAAGAGTATCTCAAGCCCGTCCACTTCAATCATCTCGGCGTGCTCTTGTTGGTCATGACCCTGTTGTGGCTCTACTTCACGTTCGCCGAACACCTGACCTCCTACTATGGCGCGGAGCCAGCGCACATGCGGGTATTCTGGACGAAGGTGACCGGTCGCTATGCGCCCGCGTTCTGGACGATGGTCGTGTGCTGTTTCATCATCCCGTTTTCGTTGCTCAGCCGTCGCCGCACGCGAACCATCACCGGCACGGTCATCGCTTCTGTCGCCGTCATTATCGGGATGTGGTTGGAGCGGTTCACCATCGTCGTTCCCACTCTGGTCAATCCGCGGTTGCCTTATGAGCGAGGACTCTACTCTCCCACCTGGGTGGAGGTGGCCATCACCGTTGGATGCTTCGCCATGTTCATCTTGCTCTACGTCATCTTCACCAAGCTGTTTCCCATCATCTCCATCTGGGAAGTTCGTGAGGGGCGAGAGAGAGCGCTCCAGGAGACGGCCGAGCGCATCAAGACCTACCTCCCCGGAGAGGAGGAGGTGGAGGAAGTCGGTGTAGGAGTGTTATCGTGAATCACAGGGCTCACGCACGGAGCGCGATCTATGCGGGGTTGAGCTTGTATTTCAGTTACCCCTCCGAGCGCTGGATGGCCATGGCCCGAGCGGGATGGTTTCGTCAGGCGTGTGAGAGCCTGAGCACCGGATGTGAAGGCGCTCGTCGGGACGGCGTCTTGGTGCGTTCAGTGGATCTCATAGAGGCCCAAGTGGAGCGAGCCGGAGCCGATCAACTCCTCCAGTTCCAGGCCGAGCATAACCGGCTGTTTGGGGGTCCTTTCCCCCCCCAGATCTACCCCTACGAGTCGATCTTTCTCCATCGAGATCCCCTCGCGGCGAGTCGCGCGGCCACGACGCTCCTGCGGATATACCGGCGCGAGGGCTTGACGTTGGCCGCTGAATGTCGCGACTTGCCGGATCATGTGGCCATCGAGCTTGAGTTCATGGGTGTTCTTTGCCACCGGGAAGCGGTGGCCGAAGAACATCATCACGCGACCTTGGCC
>RFHM01000330.1 GCA_003696865.1 Acidobacteriota bacterium
GCTTCGAGGCGTTCTTCGGTGCGGCGTTGGGCGTTGGCCAGTGCTTCGAGGCGTTCTTCGGTGCGGCGTTGGGCATCGGTCAGGTGGGCGATTTGCTCTTCCACGTGACTGAGGCGTTCTTCGGTGCGGCGTTGGGCGTTGGCCAGTGCTTCGAGGCGTTCTTCGGTGCGGCGTTGAGCATCAGCTAGTGCTTCGAGGCGTTCTTCGGTGCGGCGTTGGGCATCGGCCAAGGCCGTGACTTGTTCTTCGGTCCGCCGCTGAGTTTCGGCCAGGCTTCGGACAAGCTCTGGCAAGGCCAGGAGTTCATCGGTGAGCAGCAACCGGCGCAATTCGGCTCGCCACTCCGGATGTTCCTGGAGCAGTCGAACGAGATCCAGATAATCCTTCACCTTGAAGGCCATTGCTCATTCTCCGTGTCCGCTTGGCCGACTGGCACAATGACAATATACATTGCCCTCTCGCCCGCTTCAAGCCGGCACCAACCGGGAGTCAGGAACTTCGGAGGGCGAGAAGGCTGTGGGCAGCAGGCCGAAGAAACGTGGTATCGGTGGGCGCCAGTAAAGAGGTGGTTTACCATCGGTGTTCTCCGGTTTCGTCGAGTTCACCACCCCAATAGTCAACCACTGGCCTGAAGGGAGATCTTGTTCCTGATTTGACAGTTGGCTAAGCTCTCTACTTCGTGCTGATACTCCTCATCATCTACGCGATTCTATTGCTCGCCGTGGGAGCGGTCGTTGCCCGGCGAGTGCAAACCGCCGACGACTTTCTCGTCGCTCGGCGAGGGTTGGGGCCGGGGCTCCTGTTCACCACGTTGCTGGCCGCCAATATCGGGGCGGGGTCAACGGTGGGGGCGGCCGGTTTAGGTTACACCTTCGGCCTTTCGGCCTGGTGGTGGGTCGGTTCGGCGGGCATCGGATCGCTCATTCTCGCCCTCACCGTCGGCCCGAGGATATGGCGACTGGCCAAGCGGATGAATTTCTACACCATCGGCGATTATCTCGAACATCGCTATGACCGCCGCGTTCGCATCATCATCGCCGGCGTGTTATGGGTGGGCACGTTGGTCCTACTCTCTGGGCAGCTCATGGCCATCTCGTTCATCCTCGAGGCCGTGGCCGGAACGGGGAAAACTGTCGGGTGTCTCGTTGGGGGAGTAGTGGTGACGCTCTATTTCATGGCCGGGGGGCTTCTTTCATCGGCGTGGGTGAACCTGGTGCAGTTGAGCGTCATGGTGTTCGGATTCGTGATCGCTACGCCGGTGGCGCTCGGCCGCTTGGGGTCGTGGCATGCTATAACTGAGCAGATCGACGCTCGATTGGTCGACGCCGAGCGAGTGGCGGCCTACTTGAGTCTGACGGGAGCAGGAGGGAGCTGGATTATGAGACTCATCATCCTGCTCGTTCCGGCGTTCATCGTCTCTCCGGGATTGTTGCAGAAGATCTATGGAGCCAAAGAGACGCGCGCCGTCCGGCTGGGCGTGGCGGCCAATGCGGTCTGTCTGCTTCTGTTCGCTTTCGTGCCTCCGCTGATAGGCATCATGGCCCGGGCCCACTTCCCCCATCTCGATCACCAGGAACTGGCTCTCCCCTTGGTGATGGCTCGACTCCTCCCTCCTTGGTTGGGAGGATTGGCGCTGGCCGCCGTCCTTTCGGCGGAGTTGAGCACCTGTGACGCCATCCTCTTCATGCTCTCCACGTCGCTCAGCACCGATCTTTATCGAACGTACATCAATCCACGGGCTGATGCTCGGGGGCTGCTTCGCGTCAATCGGATCACCGCTCTCCTGGCTGGTGGAGGAGGTGTGGTGTTGGCGTTGGGGCTTCCGTCGATCATCGCCGCGCTGACCATCTTTTACGGATTGCTGGTCGTCTCGCTCTGCGTGCCCCTCCTGGGCGGGCTCTATTCGACGTGGCCGGGAACGTCATCGGTGATTTCGGCCATCATGAGCGCTGTCGGCGTGACTCTCATCGTCCACTTCCTCACCCAAGGTCGAGGGGTTGGCTGGCTGGCTCCCGAAGCATGGGGCATTTTGGTCTCGCTGGTCGTCGTGGTGGTCGGCACAGGAGTGCAAAGGTGGCGCGCACGGCGGGGGACAGAAGCGTCCAAGAGCCGTTGACACATCCCGCGCATCAACATAAACTCGGGCGTCACGCAGTCACATTTTCTGTGAGCGTTGAAGTGCATCATGAGTCTTCTCTTCCTGGCCAGACGATTCGTTGCCGGTGAGACGTTTGAAGACGTCATTCCCGTGGTTCGACAGTTGAACAGAAAGGGCCTGCACGCCACAGTGAATATGTTGGGCGAGCACGTGAGAGAGCGCGAAGCGGCGGCGCGCGCGGCCGAGGAATATCTGGCTGTGCTCGATCACATTCGGCGGACGGGTATCGATTCGAATCTGTCGATCAAACCGACGCAGATGGGGCTGGAGATCGGCGATGATTTTTGTTATGAGACCTTGCGGCCGGTAGTGGCACGGGCGGCTGAGTACGGCATCTTCGTCCGATTGGATATGGAGGGCTCTGCCTATACGCAGCGGACGTTAGACCTCTTCTTCAAGCTCTATGAGCGCTATCGGAACGTCGGCGTCGTCATCCAGGCCTATCTTTATCGCAGTGAGAGAGACATCGACGAGCTCAATCGAGTGGGAGCGCGCGTGCGGCTCTGCAAAGGGGCCTACAAGGAACCGGCCCGGATTGCCTACCAGAGGATGGATGAGATCCGAAAAAATTTCCTCAAGCTGGCCGAAAGACTTCTCGCCCATGGACACTATCCGGGCATCGCCACTCATGATGACCTGCTCATTGAGCCCATCAAGCGAATGGCGGCGGAGAGGGGCATCGGCCGGGACCAATTCGAGTTCCAGATGCTCTATGGACTCCGCCCTGAAACGCAAGAGCGGATGGCTCGGGAGGGCTATCACCTGCGCGTGTACGTCCCTTACGGCCCGCACTGGTTACCCTATTTTTATCGCCGATTGCGGGAGCGGAAAGAGAACATATGGTTCGTCTTGAAGACCCTGTTCAGGGGATGAACCGGGGTGATCCGAGTTCAGGGTCGATCGTTCCGCCTGGAGTATCCGGTGAGTTTCATCATCTTTGGCAACGGTGATCCGAGTTCAGGGTCGGTCGTTCGCCTGAGTGCGGAGAAACTCTTCGACCTGTTGAAGCGTGGGGAGTCCGCCCCGAGCGCCGAGAGCACGACAATTCAGTGCGGCGACGGCGTTGGCGAATCGCAGCGTGTCCTCCAATTCCATGTGTCGAAGTAATCCGTAAATGAAGCCACCGTGGAATACATCTCCCGCGCCGGTTGTGTCGCGGCAGGCCACGGCGAAGCCCGGCATGTGAATGTACTCTCCATCATGGTAGGCGAGGACGCCCTCGGCTCCCAAGGTCATGGCCACGAAATAGTTTCCGTAACGCTCTTTCAATGCCCTGAGCCCCTCTCGGCGATCGGAAAGGCCGGTGAGACGCTCGGGGAATTCCGCCGAGGTCACCAGATAGTCGACCAGAGGGAGCAGTTCTTCGACGCCGGGATAGGCGTTGTCCAGATCGATGACGACGGGGATGTGTTCTTGTCGAGCCCAGCGAGCCGCCTGGATGCTGGCCGCGACATCGTGGCCATCCAGGTGGAGAATGCGTCCCGAGGTGATGGCTGTCCGATCCAGATCTTCCGGTCGCAGGGCGAGGCGATCGTCGCGGTCCCAGATGATCGTCCGTTCGCCCGTTTGGTGATCGATGAGAATGAACGCCAGTTGACTGGTTGCTCCTTGGACGACTTTGACGTGGCTGGCTTCAATCCCCGACGCGGCCAGAGAGGCCAACTGCCGCTCGCCCAGTTCGTCAGAGCCAACGCTCCCCACATATCGCGTTCGACAGCCCAGGCGAGCCAACGTGGCCAGTGCCGTGGCCGTTTGCCCTCCGGGTTGGATGGTCACGTCCAGGAGGCGCACTTTGGAATTGAACGCCGGATAATGAGGAACGGTGATCAAATAGTCCATGGCATTCAGGCCACAGCCCACCACATCGAATGGTTTGTTCTCCGGGAGAGGAAGCCCAAACGGCATATCGGCGATCGTAACGTAACCCCTTATCGGGAACGGAGCGAGAAACGCTCCGCTCCCGAGGCGCGACATTATGATCCGTCTGTCAAACGGGTGATGATGGTTCCTCGCCCGTCTGTGGCTTCGTGGAAAAACGCCTCCCAAGCCCGGCGAATCCGGTCGAGCTTCTCCACGTCGTCCATCAGCCGCTCATCGCCTTCCGGGACGACGAGAATGAATGCCTGTCTGAAACTGGTCGGCGCCTGTCCCGCCGGAGGGACGCGCGGCCCCTCTGCCTGGATGATCTGGTCTAGAGAGACGTCCACCCGAGTGCCCGACGTCGTCACGTTGAGTTGAGGTGGACAGTCGCGACCTTCCATGGCTGGATCGAAACAGGTTTGTTGCCGCGACGGATTGCGAATGAAGAAAAAGTCGGCGACGTCCGCCGCCGAGCGAAGTCCCATCACGTACTGATCCAGCGCACTGTAACGTTCGGTGGCCGCGATGGTGGTGAAGCTTCCGTCCCCATTGTCTCGCCAATCGTTGCCTTCCATCTCCGAGGCGTCGCTGTCGAAGAAGAAACTCCAATGGGCGAAGTCGCGTCCCAGCAACTCATTACTATTACGATTGCCGTCGCGAAACTCGACGAACGCCAGCCAACGATGCCCGGCTTCCTGGCCGAGAATATCCAGGGTGGAGTTCGTTCCCAATCCGGGAACATTCTGATGAGGATCGGAGGGATAGAACCGCAAGCTGTTCATATTGAGTACGCCCTGCAATCGGCCATCAGAACCGAATGCTCGAGGGCTTCCTCCGAAACTGCCCACGGGAAGGCCAATGCCCCGAGCATCATTCTGGATCGGGCGATAGAAGGCGAAACCGAACCCCGTTCCGTTGAGGATGGCGCTTCCACCCCAAACGACGAGGAAATCATAAATGTCCGGATGGGACGCATAGAATCGCCGACCGATGGTCTCCAAGTCGAGTTGACCGTCGAAGAACTCGGCCACGGGGCGACCGGGGAAGGTGCGACCGGCATCTTCCTCGAATCGAACATCGACGATGGCGTTGGCATCCTCGCCACCGGGCGACACGCCAATGAGCCCGCCGGTGGGATTATCCACCTCCAGATAGCTCATTCGGATCGTCCCATTGCGGAAGAGGACCACCTGGAAGGTATTGGCATCGGATTGGTTCGTCTCCGGGACCTTGTTCCAGGTGATGACCACATGGTTGGTTTCCACGCGTACGAATACGCCACCGTCTTCGGGCGCCGCCGGGGGATCATAGTCATCCCAGAGCACGGCGATCCGGGGCCGGGAGGCGAACACGCTCATATTGGGCCGGGCGATCCGGTCGCGTAGCGTCCCCAACGTCACATTTCCATTCGACCCCACGTTGATGCGAGTGAACGACTCGCGGAAGAAGGGGAAGGCGAATGGAAGTTCAACGGGGACCATGTCATTTCTCCTCAGATTGAGTCGTTCTCCCAGGTTGGTATCGAAAATGAGTCGGCGCACTGAACCGCGATAGCGCCCTCGGCTGAGGACGAGATCGAGCGTCTGACCTTCGAGGTTGAACAGGTGGGCCAACGTCCCGTCGCCATCTTGGAGGACGGCGATGTCCCCAATATCCATGTCAGCGGCCGTCCCCATCTCGTTCAAGCGGGGAGACCTCCGCGTCGGGAGCGGTGGCGACGTAGCCGAAACAGTCACGACGCCACCTTCGTATCCAATCAGAAGCTGGGTGCCGTTCAGGGGATCGATGGTCAATGAGGTGAATCGCACATTGGGCGATAACTCGTGTATGGCTCGCCAATGTCCGCCTCCGTCGGTGCTTCGATAGACGATGTTCTCCACTTTATGGGAATGAACGGGATACCCGAGCACAGCAAAGAGTGTTTGGGGAGAACGGGGGTCGATGGTGATCAGTGGATGATACGTCCGATAGGGGAACAGGCCGGGGAGCCCATGATTGATGGGTCGCCAGTGTTCTCCGCCATCAGTGCTCTTGTACAGCCCATTGACCTCCGTCGCCACATAGACGACGTTCTCGTTGGTGGGATCGATGAGCAGGTGCTCGACTGGAGTGACCGGTGCGGCTCCCACAGCGTGGGGGAGCCCACGATTCCCGGCTTGCCAGTGGATGCCTCCATCATGGCTCCGAAAAATGCCATCTCGTTCCGTGCCCACATAGACGGTGGAGGGATGACTCGGCGCCACCTGGATGACGAGCGGTAAGATCCGTTCGGGGAGGCCGTTTGTCGCTCTCTGCCATCGCCTTCCACCATCTCGACTGAGCCACAATCCTTCCAGGGTTCCAATGAAGAGGCGATCTCCAACTGCCGCCACGGCGGTAATGGTCTCGGGCTCCGGCCGGATTCCCGTGGGGACTCGTTGCCATGTTTCTCCCCCATCGTCGCTTCGATAGAGCCCCTGGTCGGTCGCCGCATAGATGACCGATGAGTCCTCCATATCCGCGACCAGCTGGCGAACTCCGGAGAAAGGGGTATGGAGTCTCTGCCAACGACCACTCTCATGGGAGCGACGCATCACGTGCTGGCCGGCGCGGAGGAGAGGCGGCCCCTGAACGGAGGACACGGCATAGGAGATCCCTCCCAAGAGAATGGCAAAAGATAGAACAATTCCCCACCGCAGGGAACGCTGGTTCGCGCCGTGAGCTAACGTTCGATACATGTTGGTGTTCTCCTTCGGTTCGAGAAAATTTTCGCCTTGTGATCCATCACTGAGATCTCTGCCCGGGCTCAGAGACAAAAATAATGGAGTCGAAGGTGAATGGCAAGTCTCCAGCGGGCCTCTCGCCATCGCCTCATGAAGCGGGGCGCGGGTGTGTGGCGGCGCCTACAGTGGGATGTTACCGTGTTTCTTGGGCGGATTAGTGTCCCGCTTGGTGTCTAAGAGTTCCAATGCTCGGATGAGCTTGGGTCGGGTGAATCGAGGTTCGATGACCTCGTCGATGAACCCTCGCTCGGCAGCGACATACGGCGAGGCGAATTTCTCCTCGTATTCGCGGATGCGCTCCTGCCGGAATGCTTCGGGATCCTCGGCGGCCTGGATCTGGCGACGGTAGAGGATGTTGACAGCTCCCTCGGGGCCCATGACGGCGATCTCGGCCGTCGGCCAGGCGTAATTGATATCCGTCCGAATATGTTTCGACCCCATGACACAATAGGCGCCTCCGTAAGACTTGCGGGTGATGACGGTGACTTTGGGCACAGTGGCCTCGGCAAACGCGTAGAGGAGCTTGGCGCCATGGCGGATGATGCCGCCATGCTCTTGGTTGACGCCGGGGAGGAATCCAGGGACGTCCTCGAACGTGATGATGGGGATGTTGAAGCAGTCGCAGAACCGAACGAAACGAGCCGCTTTGATGGAGGCATCAATATCCAGGACGCCGGCCAGGTAGGCCGGTTGGTTGGCGACGATGCCCACGGGGCGGCCGTCCAGTCGAGCGAAGCCGATGACGATGTTAGGCGCGTAGTGCTCGTGCACTTCGAAGAAGTATCCCTCATCCACGACCAGGTGAATGACGTCGCGAATGTCGTAGGGGACGTTCGAGGCATCGGGAATGATGGTGTTGAGTTTCTCTTCGGTGCGATCCGGCGCATCAGTAGGAACCCGGCGGGGGGGATCTTCCATGTTGTTGGAGGGGATGAACGAGAGGAGTTCGCGGATGATCTGCAGACAGTCGTCTTCGTCTTCGGCGGCGAAATGGGCGACGCCACTCTTGGTGCTGTGAGCGATAGCGCCACCGAGGTCTTCCTTGGTCACTTCCTCGTGTGTGACGGCCTTGATGACGTCCGGGCCGGTGATGAACATATAGCTGGTTTGTTTCGTCATGATGACGAAATCGGTGATGGCCGGGCTATACACCGCCCCGCCGGCACAGGGTCCCATAATGGCCGAGATTTGCGGGATGACGCCGGAAGCCAGGACGTTTCGGAGGAAGATATCCGCATAACCGGCCAGGGAAGCGACTCCTTCCTGGATCCTTGCTCCCCCGCTATCGTTCAGGCCGATGATCGGGGCGCCTACTTTCATGGCCAGGTCCATGATCTTACAGACCTTCTCGGCGTTCGTCTCCGAGAGCGAGCCTCCGAACACGGTGAAATCCTGAGCGAAGACGAATACCGGCCGACCATCGATTTTGCCGTACCCGGTGACGAACCCGTCGCCCGGAAACTGCCGGCTCTGCATGTCGAAATCCAAGCAGCGGTGTTTCTTGAACTTATCGAACTCCTCGAAGGTCCCCTCATCCAGGAGCCGCTCGATTCGCTCTCTGGCGGTGAGCTTGTTGGCCGCATGTTGTTTGGCGATGCGCTCGGGACCGCCCCCGGCTTCCGCCTGTTGGTTGAGTCGCTTCAATGTATCGATTTTCTCTTTGGTGCTCATACTCGGATAAACTCTATCAAACCTCGGAGATTCCGACAAGGATCTCGTTCCTCAAATTTCTCAATTCATTCCTTGACACACCGAGTCGTCATCTATATAATCGTAGAATTTTGGAAGCTGAAAGAGCTCCCAGACTACGGGTTGCAAGGCGTGCAGGGGGTGCGACTCGAGATGGAAGCACCTGATCCGGATTTATTGTGGCGCTGCAGAATCATCGCCGGAGCTCCTGGGACGCGCCACAGAGAACGGAGGCGAGAGGGACGCCAGGCTGCACGTCGAAGGGGGTGAATGAACTCCCTTGGTCCGATCCCTCAGAGATGCTGAGTGAATAAGAGGCCCGTCCTTTAAGGACGGGTGAGGTGCCGTTGGGAGAGAGCAACGGTGAAGGAGTCTTGAAAATATTGTGAGAGCGGCCTCGTCACCCGGCGCGGGTGGAGGCGGCGTTGGAGAGGCATTATGCCAACGATTCACCAACTCATTCGCAAAGGGCGGGAGAGAGTTCACGTCAAGACGAAGAGCCCGGCGTTGCAGGGATGCCCTCAGCGCCGAGGGGTCTGCGTCCAGGTGAAGACGATGACGCCGAAGAAACCAAACTCGGCGCTGCGTAAGATCGCCCGCGTGCGCCTGACCAATGGCATCGAGGTGACGGCCTATATTCCGGGCATCGGCCATAACTTGCAGGAACACTCGATCGTGCTCATTCGGGGCGGGCGCGTCAAGGACTTGCCCGGCGTTCGTTATCATATTATTCGGGGAACCCTGGATGCTGCCGGCGTGAGCGATCGCCGACAAGGACGATCCAAATACGGAGCCAAGCGGCCACGGGCTGCTACGGCGAAATGAGGCCATGGCCCTCGGTGGCCACATCGCGCGATGAACGGATGGAGTGAAGGGCTATGCCGAGAAGACGGGTTGTAGAAAAACGGGAGATACCGCCGGATCCGGTCTATAACAGTCCGCTGGTGACCAAGTTCATCAACTGCCTGATGTGGGATGGTAAAAAGAGCGTGGCGGAGCGGATCTTTTACGAGGCGATGGAGCGAATCAAGAAGAAGACGAAGGAAGATCCGCTGAAGCTGTTCAAACAGGCGGTCGAGAACGCCAAACCGCGCGTGGAGGTCCGCTCGCGGCGCGTTGGTGGGGCGACGTACCAGGTACCGGTGGAGGTCAACCCTTATCGCCAGACATCGTTGGCCATCCGATGGTTGATCAACTACGCTCGCGATCGCCATGAGAAGAGGATGGCCGAGCGATTGGCCGCTGAGCTCATGGAAGCGGCCCAGGGGCGCGGGAACACGATCAAGAAGCGCGATGACGTGCATCGCATGGCCGAAGCCAATCGCGCCTTCAGCCATTATCGGTGGTGAATCAGTAGGGGGCCTTCCGGGGGGCGTTGTTGAGCGAATGCCATTCTGAAGGACCCACTGTTTGAGGATCATGAGAGAGACACCGCTCCAGAGAACGAGGAATATCGGCATCGCCGCTCATATCGACGCGGGGAAGACGACGACGACTGAGCGCATGCTCTTCTACACGGGGAGGACGTATCGGCTGGGCAGCGTCGATGAGGGCACGGCGACCATGGATTGGATGGTGCAAGAGCAGGAGCGGGGCATTACGATCACCTCGGCGGCGACGACCTGCTATTGGCGCCTCGGCGGGGGGGATTCGGGCGATCGGTATCGCATCAATATCATCGATACGCCCGGCCACGTCGATTTCACCATCGAAGTCGAGCGCAGCCTCCGCGTCCTGGACGGGATGATCGCCATTTTCGATTCGGTGGGCGGCGTCGAACCGCAGTCGGAGACCGTATGGCGTCAGGCCGATAAGTATCGCGTTCCCCGCATCGCCTTCGTCAACAAGATGGATCGGGTCGGCGCCGACTTCGATCGAGTGGTCGAGCAGATCCGCAGCCGGTTGAAAGCCAATCCCGTTCCCGTTCAACTCCCTCTGTTCAAAGGCGAGGAGTTCCAAGGGGTGATCGATTTGATCAGCATGCGAGCCATCACCTGGTTGGATGAGACGCTGGGAGCCGAGTACAGCGTGGGGGAGATCCCCGCATCGCTTGAGGAACGAGCCGAGGCCGCTCGGGAGAGGATGATCGAAGTCGTCGCTGAGTACGATGATGCGGTCGCCGAACAGTACCTGGAGGGGCAACCGGTCCACGAGACAGCCATTCGCGATGCTCTTCGCCGGGGATGCCTGGAGTTGAAGCTCGTTCCCGTCCTCTGTGGTGCGGCCTTCCGGAATAAGGGGATCCAGCCCCTGCTGGATGCCATTGTTCTCTATCTCCCTTCTCCGTTGGACATTCCTCCCGTGGAGGGCATCGACCCGCGGACCCAGGAGGTCGTCACGCGGAAGGCCGATGATGACGAACCGTTCGCCGCACTGGTATTCAAGATCTTGACCGATAGGCATCTCGGACAGCTCGCCTTCACGCGCATTTATTCGGGAACGGTGAGATCGGGCCGCCACGTCTACAATGCGACGCGGGATCGCAAGGAGCGGGTGGGCCGATTGATGTACATGCATGCCAACAAACGGGAGGACGTGGACGAGGCCTACGCGGGCGATATCGTCGCCATTTCGGGATTGAAGTTCAGCACCACGGGGGATACATTGTGTGATGCGCAGCATCCGATTGTTTTAGAAGCCATTGAGTTCCCTGAACCGGTCATCGCCGTGCGCATCGAGCCTCGGACGCGCCCCGATCAGGACAAGCTCTCGGTAGCCCTCGATCAATTGACTCGCGAGGATCCCTCTTTCAAAGTGTCCACCGACCATGAGACGGGACAGATGCTGATTGCGGGGATGGGCGAACTCCATCTCGATGTGATCGTCGATCGTCTTCGCCGCGAATATGGCGTGGGCGTGAACGTGGGGCGGCCTCAAGTCACCTATCGGGAGACTATCCGCAAGAAAGCACGAGGTGAGGGCAAGTTCGTGCGTCAGTCGGGTGGTCGTGGGCAGTACGGGCATGCGGTCATAGAGATCGAACCCCTTGCTCCGGGATCGGGATTCGAGTTCGTCGACGAGATTCGCGGAGGGGTGATTCCCAAGGAGTTCATTCCGGCAGTGGAACAGGGCATTCGCGAAGCGATGGAGCGGGGCGTCCTCGCCGGATATGAGATGGTCGATATTCGCGCCCGCCTCTATGATGGAAGCTATCATGAGGTCGATTCCAGCGAGCTCGCTTTCAAGATCGCCGGCTCCTTGGCCTTCCAGGATGCCGTCAAGCGCGCCGAGCCGGTCCTCTTGGAACCGATCATGAAGGTGGAGATTGTGACGCCGGAGGAATACCTGGGCGCGATCACCGGGGATATCACAGCTCGTCGGGGACGCATCGAGCATATCGACACCATGCCCGGGACGAAAATCATCACCGCCATGGTGCCGTTGGCCGAGATGTTCGGTTATGCCACCGATCTCCGGTCGTTGACTCAGGGTCGAGCGACCTATGCGATGCATTTCTCGCATTATGAACAAGCGCCGAAATCGGTGGCCGAAGAGATCATCGGGAGAGTGACGGGAGTAGTGAGTTAATCCATTTTCACCGAAGGAGGGAATGTTATGGGCAAGCCGAAGTTTGAGCGGGACAAGCCGCATGTGAACATTGGGACGATTGGGCACATCGATCATGGGAAGACGACGTTGACCAGTGCGATTA
>RFHM01000331.1 GCA_003696865.1 Acidobacteriota bacterium
ATGAAGAGTTGTTCGGTCCGGTAGCGGCGATCATCCCGGTGAAAGATGAGCGAGAGGCCATCGCCGCCGCCAATGATTCCACATTTGGTCTGGGCGCGGCCGTCTTCACTCGAGATATCGCCAGGGGCGAGCGCATCGCCGCCACTGAACTCGAGGCGGGGAATTGTTTCGTGAACGCTTTCGTCAAATCCGATCCTCGACTTCCCTTTGGCGGCATCAAGGAGAGCGGTTATGGCCGCGAACTCTCCCACTACGGCATCAAGGAGTTCGTCAACATTAAAACGGTCTACATCAAGTGAAGGGCGTCATGGTCGCCGGTGATGGCCGGTCGGGGAAACGGCACGAGCGGGCTGGGCGCTCGATGAGAGGGTTTCGAGGAGCAGAGAATGGGGTTTTATGCGCGAGTCATTTTCCCTTGGGCGTGTGATCTCATCATGTCGGTGCCTCATCTGGCCGAGGCTCGTCGAGAATTCCTCGCCCAAGTGACCGGTGAGGTTTTGGAGATCGGATTCGGCACCGGACTGAATCTTCCCCATTATCCTGAACACGTCCGGAAGATCACGGCCATCGATGTCAATCCGGGCATGCACGCTCGAGCAGAGAAGCGCGTTTGCGCTTCGCCGATCGCCGTCGACCATCGCATCATCAACGGCGAGCGCCTGCCGATGCCCGACAACTCATTTGATAGCGTGGTCAGCACCTGGACGCTCTGCAGCATCAAGAACGTCGAGCGGGCGTTGAGAGAAATTCGCCGCGTGCTCAAGCCTGGCGGGCGCTTCTTCTTCATGGAGCATGGGTTGAGCGATGATCCCGCAGTGCAACGCTGGCAGCACCTTCTCAACCCGCTGGAAAAGCTCATCGCCGATGGATGTCATCTGAACCGGAACATCCCGGAGATCATCGAGCGCCAGGGCCTGCGTATCGTCAAACTGGATCGGTTTTATATGGACAAGACGCCTAAAACGCACGGTTACACCTATCGCGGCGTGGCCACGAAATGATCGACGAGATGGATACCCGCGAACCTTCCGTCTCTCGACGAGGGAACCGTATCATCATGCCCGGCATGGCGTCGGTCCACTCGCACGCTTTCCAACGCGCCCTGCGCGGGCGCACCCAGCGCCGCGCAACCGAGGCCGGCTCTTTCTGGTCGTGGCGTCGATTGATGTACACGCTCGCCGAGCGACTCGATCCGGACGATCTCTTTCATATCTCCAGATTCGCTTTTGTGGAACTAGCCATGTCCGGAGTGACCGCCGTTGGCGAATTCCACTACCTGCATCATGACCGGGACGGGACGCCCTATGAAGATCGTACGTTGCTGGCCGAAACCGTCATTCGAGCGGCGCGTGAGGCGGGATTGCGGATTGCGCTCATCCGAACCGGTTACTTCCGCGCCGGCTGGAGAGGGGCCCTCGAACCGGCACAACGACGGTTCTGCGATGCCTCGGTCGAGGATGCCCTGCGCGATGTGGAAACGCTTCAACGACGATTCGCCGGCGACCCGATGGTTCGCATCGGGCTCGCCGCCCACAGCGTTCGTGCCGTGCCCCGCCCGTACATCATGGAGCTGATGGCCTATGCGCGAGAACGCGCGCTTCCCTTCCACATGCACGTTTCAGAGCAACGACGCGAGGTCGATGAGTGCATCGAAGAATATGGATTGCGTCCCGTCGCTCTGTTGGATCGCATGGGCGCGTTGGGCGAGCAGTTCGTCGCCGTGCACGCGACACATCTCAACAACGATGAGATTCGCGCCCTCGGAGGAGCGCGAGCGTTCGTCTGCCTCTGTCGAACGACGGAGCGCGATCTAGGGGATGGATTCCCTCCGACGCGACCACTGGTTCAAGCCGGAGCGCGGCTCTGCGTGGGCGCCGATAGTCATGCCAGCAGCGACGC
Source organism: Acidobacteriota bacterium (assembly GCA_003696865.1). Lineage (GTDB taxonomy): Bacteria > Acidobacteriota > Blastocatellia > HR10 > J050 > J050. Next base: position 1,900 of record RFHM01000331.1, read on the forward strand.
CTTCGAAGAGATTCGCGCCGTCGAACTCGATGAACGCTCCCGCCTGGAAGTGCGACATGCCGTCGCCGAAGCTCCAGAACTCCTCCGGGCAGCGACACAACATGGATACCAGGCTATCGGCATGGACGACGCTTGGCGCGACGATTGGGTCGCTCTGAACGCCGATGACCCATCGCTGGCGTCCCTCAACGAGGAATTGCTCGTCGATGGCCTCATCTTCGCAGCCACACCGAGAGCGGTCGACGAAGTCACTATCGCGGGGCGAAAAGTCGTCATCGAGGGCACGCACATTCACTATGAAGACGCGCGCCGAGGCTATGAGATGACATTGCGGAAATTAGGATTCCTCTGATCGGACGCCTATATCGGGGAGAGGGGTTCCGCGAGTCGCTCGGTACTCGCTTCAACGGCGAGACTCAGGGTATAATGAGGCCCTTGTCATTCGGGGAGGAAGAGCATATGGAGAAGGCCACGTTCGCCGCCGGATGTTTTTGGGGTGTGGAAGCGGCATTCCGGCGCGTGGAGGGAGTCATCTCGACCACTGTGGGATACACGGGCGGCTGGCTGGAGAATCCGACGTATGAAGAAGTGTGCACGGGCACCACTGGCCATGCCGAGGCCGTGTTGGTGGAATTTGATCCCTTGCGGGTTTCCTATCAGGAGCTTTTGGAAGTGTTCTGGAGCATACATGATCCTACGACGCCGAATCGGCAAGGACCGGATATCGGCCCGCAATATCGGTCGGCGATCTTCTATCACACGCCGGAACAAGAGGCCGCCGCTCGGGCCGCCAAGGCAACCCTCGAGCGCAGCGGGCGATTCACCCGACCCATAGTGACCGAGATCGTTCCCGCTTCCACGTTTTACCCGGCGGAAGAGTATCACCAGCGCTATTATGAAAAGCGCGGATGGAGTACGAGATGATGCGCAGAGGCCGGATCGATCCCCACACCATCAAGCCATCATTCACCGGAGGATATGATGACCGAATCGACGGAAAAGCGTCCCAATAGCTCCCATCGATCCACTCCTCCCTCGCCCAAACTGTTCTTCGAGGTCGCACGGGGATACCAGCGAACGGCCGTCCTCAAGGCCGCTTTAGATCTAGACCTTTTCACGGCCATCGGCGAAGGTCATCAGACGGCGAACCAGCTGGCTCGCCGCTGCGAAGCCTCAGAGCGCGGGATGCGCATACTATGCGACTATCTGACGATCATCGGCTTCCTCACCAAGGAAGGAGAGCGGTACCATCTCACCCCCGAGTCGTCGGCGTTTCTCGATCGACGATCGCCCACCTGTATAGCCAGCGTGCTCGACTTCCTTTATGCGCCGCCGATGACCGATGGATTCAAGACGGTGACCGAAGCGGTCCGCCGGGGAGGGACGGCACTCCCTGAGGAAGGCCCTCTGGCGCCGGAGCATCCGGCATGGGTGAATTTCGCGCGCGCCATGCAGCCGATGGCGGCGCTCATGGCGCGATCCATTCCACCATTGATCGATCCTCACCGAGCGCCACGATTGAAGGTCCTCGATATCGCCGCCGGGCATGGAGAATACGGCATCGCTCTGGCCCGGCATAATCCCGCCGCTGAGATCGTCGCCCTCGATTGGCCCAATGTCCTCCGGGTGGCCGTGGAGAACGCCGAAAAGGCGGGCATCGGCGATCGCTATCGCACGATTGCCGGAAGCGCATTCGATGCCGACTGGGGGAGTGGATACGACGTGGTATTGCTCAATAACTTCCTCCATCATTTCGATCCACCGACGTGCGAAAGATTGTTGAGAAAGGTTCATGCCGCTTTGGTCGTCGATGGCCGAGCCGTGGCCTTGGAATTCGTTCCCAATGAAGATCGCGTCACCCCTCCGGAGACGGCCGCCTTCAGCATGATCATGCTGGTCACCACCCCACGGGGAGACGCTTATACGTTCGCCCAATATCAGGAGATGTTCCATAACGCCGGCTTCTCCCGGACCGAACTGGTCACATTGCCGCCGCCGTCGGCTCAACAGTTGGTCATCTCGCACAAGGAGGCCGAGTGAGACTATCGGATGTCCGACGCTGAGGATGGGATCGGGCTCACCGGATCGCCCTCGCTGCCCTCGTTCGACGTGATTCTTCCCTCTTGCCCTCGCGTCCTTTGGTTTGTAAACTTCTGCTTGTGCCATACGCCGTATGGCACCCTCGCTGGCCAATGAGCGGGGTACAAGAAGAAAACGCGCTTTCCGAGACCAACTGAATATTCACGCGGAGGTGCTTGCAATGATGCCTATTGATCTTGCATGCGACTCGGCTGGATTCGGTCAGCTCGGCTTCATCTTGTTCCCACTCGCGCTGACGACGTTCTCGCTCCCCCGGATAAAAGAGCTCATTTCGAGAAAGACGACGAGAGGGTCGTCGAAGTCCAATGGTCAATCACAACGGGCAAAACCGATGAGGGAGAGCGAGCGGATCGCTCAACAGCCGGAACGTAAGGCATTGCGCGATCAACACGGCGTCAGACTGGTCACCGATGAAGAGGAAGGAACGGGGATCGATAAACTCCCTGACGGCGTCTATGGCTTCACCTACGCTCCCATGCAGTGGGATGCGCCGCTGTTTCGGACGCGTACTCATCAGGGATTCGAGATTCACAAATTACCCGACGGGACCGAACTCCTCATCGGCTATCTCTCTTCGGAGGAAGCCAGTCAAATGGCCGAGGCTACAGAGCCGGTCACCATCCATCTGTTCGCCGATCCGGGCGATCGGGCCGATAAACTGGTGTGCATCCCGCTAGAACGCGTCCGGCGACACAAGCAGCATTCGGAACGGACGGGTAACGGATTGGAAATGGAACTGGCACCGGTGACCTGAGCTTCCCTTCGGGCTCTCCAACTCCCACCGAGTGCGGTGTTGCTGGAATACATTGGAAGTTCCACGGTTCTCTGAGAGGTGGTATAATCGCCACCGCTTCCAAGGGGGAGCATGGCCTCCGGGTCATGAGCGCGAGGAGTACAAGGTGCTGTATGTCGCTCTTCACATATCACGATGGAGTCACTCATGGCTTTGCCAGCCACATCGAGGGGATGAAAAGAGAGCGTCGGTCGCCAGTCATCGGTCGCCCGTCGTCTATTTTCCAAGGAGGAGAATACTCAACGATGAAACGAGTCGCTTTTTCCATTTTGCTTCTTCTGGTTACGACGCCGATGGCTTGTCGCTCTTCATCGACGAACCAAACCCGTGAGCCACAATCTTCCCGCCCATCGGCTCCCAAGATCACCAAGGCCATCGCCGTTGTGCATCCGACGAAGGGATACGATGTCCATGGCGTCGTCACTTTCACGCAAACTCCCGACGGCATTCGCGTAGTCGCCGATATTCAGAATCTGGAACCCGGTGCACACGGATTTCACATCCATGAATTTGGAGACTGCTCGGCCGAAGACGGAACCTCCGCCGGAGGGCATTTCAATCCCACCGGTATGCCCCATGGCGGCCGAAATGCCGAGAAGCGTCACGTCGGCGATCTGGGGAATATCACCGCCGACGCCTCGGGTCGAGCGAAGGTCGAATTCGTCGATGCGCACCTCTCGTTTGAAGGACCGAATTCCATCATCGGTCGGGCCGTGATCATTCATGCCGGGGCAGACGATCTGAAATCCCAACCCTCCGGAGCTGCCGGGCCACGAGTGGCCTGCGGGGTCATCGGCATCGCGAAGCCCTAGCGCGCTATTCAGAAACGCTCTCGAAAACCATCCCATGATGGACCGACGCTCACACCCGGAGGGACGCCGGCGCCGAGTGTGGGTCTCACCGACTCATCGAAGTTGCCCGTCGCCGATGGAGACCGGTCGGTTCGGCCCGCGCGGGGACTCCTCATGAGATACTTCGTCACCGGAGCCACGGGATTCATCGGGAGCCGATTGGTTCGCCTCCTCGTGGATGCGGGTCATCAGGTCATCGCTCTGGTGCGAGACCCACAGCGGGCTCGTCACCTGGAGACGATGGGCGTCGTCCTGGTCCAAGGAGATATCACTGACAAAGAGAGCATGCGCGCCCCCATGGCCGATGTCGATGGCGTTTTTCATCTGGCCGCCTGGTATAAGATCGGCGCCCGGGACCGACGCGTGGCCGAGAAGATCAATGTCCAAGGCACCCGCAATGTGCTCGAGCTGATGAAGGCGCTCAACATCCGGAAGGGCGTGTATACGAGCACGGTCGCCGTCTTTTCTGACACCAAAGGTCGGATGGTCGACGAGACGTATCGATACGAGGGACCTCACCTCAGCGAGTACGATCGGACCAAATGGCTCGCTCATTATCGGGTCGCCGAGCCCATGATGAACCAGGGGTTGCCGCTGGTCATCGTCCAGCCCAGCGTCGTTTATGGACCGGGAGATCCCAGCGCCATTGGGCAGGCCTTCCGACAATACCTCCGCCGCCGGCTTCCTATGCTCCCTCAGCGGACGGCATTCTGTTGGGCTTACGTGGATGATGTAGCACGAGGGCATTTGCTGGCCATGGAAAGAGGCCGCCCTGGGGAAAGTTACATTCTCGCCGGTCCACCGCACACGTTCATCGAAGCGTTCCACATCGCCGAACGCATTACCGGGATTCCAGCCCCCCGACTTCATGTCAGCCCGGCACTGTTGAAGGCGGCATCCAAGGTCATGAGCGTGATTGGCGCCGTCGTCCCCGTTCCGGAGACCTATCGTGCCGAAAGCTTGCGCGTGGCCGCCGGCGTCACCTATCTGGCTAAAAACGACAAGGCTCGGCGCGAATTGGGATTCACCGTCCGTTCCCTGGAGGACGGGCTCCGGGAAACGCTGATGTCCATGATGGATGAGCGATGATCTCTATCGGTCGCCTTCATCTCGCACCCGGGATGCCCGTCGGCGACGGCGCCCGCTCCAAGGCGACGCGATGAACATCGCTGATCGGCCGGCGATGAAGGTGAGGCGCCCAGATTCATTGGGAACAGCTCTTGTGTTCATCTCCCGATGAGGATTATGATGAAGCCTGCCCATTTGAGTGGGGCCGCGCCGGTGGGCTCAAATCGAGCATCGCTATACGAACGATCCCACCGAGCGATGGCGTCGGGAGATGCGTTCGACGATGACGAGGACAACGTATCAGGGTGACACGCTTTCCTGGTCATTACGGGACCAGGTATTGGAGCTGGCCCTTCATCGGCCTCCATGTAATGAGATTGGCTCGACCACGTTGAGCGAACTGGAGCGATTCGTCGAGGCACTGGATGCCATGGACGAGGCTCGGGTGCTCATCATCCACAGTGCTGAGGAGGCCGGGTTCAGCGCGGGAGCGGATCTTCGCGAGCTCTATAGGCGATCCCGAGAGATGGGTCCAGAGGAGCGCGTGGCTCATGTGCGCCGGTTCCTGGAGCGCATTCACCGGGTGATGAATGCCATTGACGGTGCGCCACTGACGACCATCGCGGCCGTCCATGGCGTCACCTTTGGTGGCGGTTTCGAACTCGCGCTCACCTGTGATCTCATCATCGCCGATAAGTTCACCCGCTTCTGCTTCCCCGAACTCCGCCTCGGGCTGATTCCGGGATTCGGTGGCATCCCCCGACTGAAGCGCGACGTAGGCAATGCTCTGGTGCGCGATCTGCTGTTGACCGGCCGCAGCATCAATGCCACTCGGGCTCTGGCCGCGGGTCTCGTCAGTCAAGTGGCCGCTGAGGGTCAAGCGCTTCGCCTGGCTCGAGCGACGGCCACACAAATCAAGAAGTTCGATCCCACCACCAGGGTGGAAGCCAAGCGATTCATCAAGCCCATTCCCCGAGAGGAACTGGAACGGGAGATCGACATTTTCTGCTCCCTGTTCACCCGTCCGGCAGTGGACGCCGGATTGCGTCAGTTCGTGGAGCGGACCGATCCCCTGCCCTATTTACCCTGACGCGAGGTCACCACAATGATCATCGACTTCGAACAGATTCGGCATCTCATCCCCATATGGGTGATCAACGAATATGGGCAATTGACGGGAAATTACGTTCGCTATGATGAGATCGTCTGTGTGGCCGAAAACGGGCGCATCCAGATCTGGCTCAACCGGCAGGCCTACGAGGAGAAAGATCTCGATGGGCTCATCTGCGACTACGACGAAAAAACGCTGAGGGGTTCGTGATTTCTCGATCGAAGGAGGCGCATCCATGTTGGCCGACGCTTATCTTGAAGACATCATCGGACAGCTTCGCCGACTCAAGAGCCTGGCCGACCGAGCTCTCGCCCAAGTGAGCGACGAGGATGTGTTCGCTCAACTGGATGAGGCGTCCAACAGCATCGCCATCCTCATGAAGCATCTGGCCGGCAATATGCGTTCGCGCTGGACGGACTTCCTCACCACCGATGGCGAGAAGCCCGATCGGCAGCGAGAGCGGGAGTTCCTCATCGAGGACGAAGATACGCGCGAACATCTCATGGCGCGCTGGGAGGCGAGTTGGGATCGTTTGTTCCGCACCTTGGACTCGCTCACCGCCGACGAGCTCAACGCCAGAGTCACCATTCGTGGCGAGTCCCTCTCCGCCATGCAAGCCATCAACCGAGAACTCGTCCATTATGCTCTTCACGTGGGACAGATCGTCCTTCTGGCCAAGCACTATGCCGGCAAGCAGTGGCACTCGCTGAGTATCCCCCGCGGGACGACAGAATCGCTCACCGAATAGGAGCAGTCAACCGCTGGGCCGAGGAGACCCAATGGCGAGATCGATACCTCTCCACCGCTCTCTCCGCGCTGAAGACGCCATCACGGCCTCATCAGCGAGGTGATCCGTCTCTTCCCCAAAAGCCCGCCGAGGATTTGAGTCTTGCCGAGGATATGGCTAAAATAGCCGGGTTCAGTCTGAGAGCAATACCCAGCCAACGAGGACGAACCATGACCAAGAACGATGAGGCACTGTTCGAAGCTTTCTTGAATCGACACGACGACCGGGCCTGGTGGGAAGTCATCCGCTCGCTCCTGCCCTCCATTCATGAGGTCGACCGAACGGCGACCGAGATCTGGTTTCACTTCTTCCCGTTGGCCTTGGCCCGGGCTTTTCAAGAGACCGACGATCCGGCGGCGTTGGCCAGAGATCTCGTCTTGCGCGGCACCTACGATCTCAAAGAGCAAATCGACCGCTCTCATCGATTCATGTACGGCCATCGCTATTGGCCGCAGGTCAAACGTGCTGTGGAAGAACACATCTCGTCGGCCAGCGCTTCGAAGAGCCTCGACCTGGCCACCCATATTCGCGACGTCGCTCGTCGAGTGGCACAAAGGATCGGCGTCGACGAGTCATTGCTCATCGGCATCACCGCCGTCGCTTTCATGACGTTGCAACAGGTGGGAGTGGCCGCCTTCCGAGCGGCCCCGGGAAGAGTGACGGTGGGACGTGCGTTCGCCCGGAAGTCGCCCGAACGCGTGGTCAAGGAGCGAGCGCGCGATGACCGGCAAGGCGTGCTCAGTTTTCTTCGGGGACCATGGCGACGATTCACCGTGACGTTCGACGAAAATGATGATCGCGCCACGTTCACGCTCATCGAGACGCAGCATCTGACCACGGCGGCGGCGTATGATCGGCGCGATTATACCAGTCGAGATCCACGGTGTATCAAGGGCGAGGGGCCCATTCCGGTTCAATGCCGCTCGGCCTCGTGTGGCTACTGCTGGGTTGGCATTCTCGCTGGTGCCGAGAAGCTCTCGCCGGTGACCGAATTCGAGAAGAATCGCATCCGGTTTTTCGGCTACATCGAGACGGACGATCCTCATCCGCTCATCCGACTCGCCTGCCAAGCGCAAGGGTTCGGCAATGTGACCATCGTCATTCCAC
>RFHM01000332.1 GCA_003696865.1 Acidobacteriota bacterium
ATTGTTCTCCCGCGCCGCCTTCATAAGCACGTAGAGTGGGCCTTCCGGAGTCGAGAGATCGGCCGTCCGGGCGGATGTTGGGGAGGCCGAACCTCGACTCGATTCCACCTCATTGGACTGGCGCGACTCCGACCCACAGGCCAGCGTCACGGTGATGAAAAGGATGAGACCCCAGAGTGACACCCCATGTCCGCGCCACGGCATGTTCATCATGATTGACACCTCCTTCACATGTAACCAAGATCTTTCAACCGCTCCTCGAGACTCATCCGCTCTTCCTCCGTATATTCAAATCCGCTGGTCGTCGAGGCCTCGAACCGAGCAGCAGTATAGGTGACGGGGACGCGCTCAATGTAATCGGGCACGAGCGCCTCGGTCAACACCCGCCCATCCATGTAATCCGGGACGGGCAATCCCAGGAGATAAAGGATGGTCGGCGTCACGTCGATGATCCGCGCCCCCTGGATTTCGACGCCCGAACGCACACAAGGACCATAGAGCATCACCACACCGTCCATATGATGATTGCCGGACCGTTCCACCTTCCCTCCGCCCGCTCGACTGATGACCTCGTCGCCCAAACCCTCGTTCAGGAAATATCCCGAAGCGGGCAAGAGCATGATATCGGGCGCATGATCGAGATATTCTCCCCAGTAGACGTCCTCGCGTTTGTGAATGGCGCCAATGACCGGTCGCCCCGTCTCAGGATCTTTCAACTCTCCGAGTCGTTCGATGATCTCGTCGCGCAACGCCGCATACTCCCCGTCCGGATGAACGATGCCCAACGGTTCCCGTCCCTTCACGTTCAAGTAGATGGCCGAGCCGCCGGCCGATGGAAAATACGCCCGCGTGCGCGTCCAGTCGATATGATCCTCGATGTTTTGGAACGAAGGACGACTTCGGGGCACTTGATTTTTGATGCTCTCGGGAAAGAGCTTGGGAACCCAGGCGAGCCGCCAGGCCTCCAGATGTTTGACCAGCCGTTCCCGCTGAATGCCAGCCTTGAACAACGCGCGTTTGAAGGCCAGCCGCCGCGCTCGCCGAAGGACCAGATAACCGGAATGGACCAGCCAGTTGGTGATGAAGACGTTCTTGCGGGTCATCTCGAAGCCGTGGTCCGAGAGGATGAGTAAATGCGACGACTCGTCCAGGCGCTCGAGGATCTCGCCCAGGAGCACATCGACCCGCCGATAGCACTGCAAGATGGCGTCCTGAAACTCATTGGGACCGGGATAAAATGGATGTCTCGGCTCCATGAACTTCCAGAACATGTGCATGACCAGATCGGGCGTGTGGAGCATGGCGAAGAACAAATCCCAGGGCTTGCGCTCCATGAGGTAGAGCGTCTCCCGACAGTGGATGTCGGTCACCTCCAAGCACTCTTTGAGCAGGGTGTTCAAGCGTCCGGCCCGAGCATAGGTCGTATCCACGTTGAGTCGATAATCGGCGATCACTCTCCGAAGCTCATCGGCGAGTTCGCGAGGATAGGTGTAGTGCGCGGCTCCCACCGGCGTCATCATGCCGGCGACCATGAGACCGTTCAACGGATCGACCGGATAGGTGAGCGGAAGGTGAAGGATGATCGAGCGCTTGCCGCTCGCGCCCAGAATCTCCCAGAGCTTGGGGGCTTTGATATCCCGGGCGTTGTAGACCCGTCGCCGATACGCCCGCCGCATGGGTTTGAAGAAGCTATAGATGTTATGCTTGCCGGGATTGACGCCGGTGATCGCCGACGTCCAGCCCGGTGGCGTCAACGGCGGGAGCGTGCTCTTCAAAATACCATGCGCCCCCCCATCCAATACTCTCTTGAAGTTAGGTAGCTTTCCTACCGCCGCCCAAGGTTTCAGGAGTGTGAATGTGGCGCCATCCAATCCCAGGACGAACACGCGTTGTCGCGTTGAGGCCTCTCTCATCGACGGTGCACCTCTCGGGTTGAATGGGCATTCGAGAAATCGGTCGATTGACCTTCGCTCCCAATGCCGCTCTCGATGGCGAGGCGAGGACGGTGCCTTTCAGGGAGAGCGAAGTTCCATCGCCACTCGTCCATCTCTTGATGATCGATGGCCTTTCTCGATCGTTTCACGAGCCAACCCCTCATGGCGAGCAAGTGTAACATGGTCAAGAGAGATAGCCCAAGTCGCGCAGCCGCTCCCGAATCACCGCCTCCTCGCTCTGATCGTACTGCCACTCGGATGGCCACGATACCTCCTCACCCTGGCAGAACCGGGGAGGATGACGTTCGGTGAATTCGGGAATGAACATCTCGGTCAATACCCGTCCATCCATATCCATGGGGATGGGCACGCCCAAGCTATAGAGCACGGTGGGAGCAACATCGGCGATGGTCGCCCCGTGAAGTCGATGGCCGCTCTTGAGGAGGCTGCCCAGCCCCAACAGGATACCCTCCGAGGCGTGGTCCCCCGTCGGTCCATCGGTGACGAAGACGTCTTCGGTACCCCGCCGGCGCAATCGCCGACCCAAAGAGAAATTTCGCTGCGCCTCTTCGTGATCCTGCATGGGATCGAGGATGATGTCCGGTGCGCGATCCAGGTGAGGGCCGGCGTAAATCTCTTCCTTTCGATAAACGCCTTTGAAAACGCGCTCCCCGGTGAGCGGCTCGCGAAGGGCCGAGAGCGCGGCGATCAACCTCTCGCGCACCGATTCGAATTCGTTCGCCTCCACCACGCCGCACGCCTCTCGCCCTTTCAGATTCAACCGGATGCCCGGCGGGAAATAGTAGGCGCGCGTGCGCGACCAATCGACCTTGTCAAAAAACGACCGCGCGACGGCGCGTTGGCGAAACGGCACATGCTTCACTCCCGGCAGACGACGCTTCATCCAGCGCGCCGATTCGTAGAGGCGCGGATGCCGCTTGACGGTGCGAAGGAGCCGCGCCCAGGCCGAATCGCGAGGCTCGTCTTTGAGGTGCAGCCATCCCATCTGGTGGAGCCAGCGATTGACGAGGAACCGTCGAGCGACACCACTGAATCCATGATCGGAGATGATGAGCAACGTCGTCCGCTCATCCATGCGCTCCAGGAAACAGCCGAGCGCTTCATCGAGGCGCTCATACATGGCGGAGATGATCCCGGCTCCTTCCGGTCCATCACCCTCATGACGCGGATGCGCGGGATCGAGGACGTGCCAGAAGTGATGCTGAAGGCGATCGGGAGTGGTGAACACGCCGACGAATAAGTCGGGGTCAACCTTCTCCAGGAGATAGTGCATCACTCGCCGACGCACCTCGATGAGGTCGATGGCGCGTTGCTCCACGAGGGTCTGGAAAGAGGCGTGCCGGACGAAGGGCAAGTCAATGGCATAATCGGGGAAGAGGCGGAGGAGTTCGTTCCCCAACGTCGCCGGAAACGTGAATTCCCGCAAAAAAGAGGCATCCATCCCGCTGACCAGAACGCCGTTGACCCGGCGAGGTGGATAGGTGAGCGGCACATTGATGACGGCCACGCGACGATGGGCGCGGCTGGCCATCTCCCAGATCGTCTCCGATTTCACATGTCCACCATTGGTCAGCACCAATCGCTGACCATCGGGGGTCAAGGCCAGAAATCCAAAGACGCCATGTTTGCCCGGATTCTTCCCAGTCATGAACGTGGACCATGCCACGGCGCTATTGGCCGGCACGGTTGAACGAAGAACGCCACGCACACCCCGCTCCATGATGGAGGCGAAGGTGGGAAGCTTCCCTTGAGCGATGAGTCGATCCAGAATGCGAAACGTCGCGCCGTCGATGCCGACGATGTACACTTTCCGCCGTTTATCCATATTCCCTGATGATCCAGGTGGCCAGGCGATGAACCGCGCCTCACCAGCCCGCCATGATGCGCCTATTCAATGTATCCCAATGCCCGCAATCGTTCCAGGATGTGCTCGTCCATCGGTGATTCGATGGGAACATCATCGGCTTGGACGTGAGCATCATACGTCGGGATGTAGCGAACGGGATGTTGCCGAAGAAACTCCCGCCCGAGCGCCTCTTTCACCACACGACCATCCATATCCGCTCCTACGGGCAATCCCATGAGGGCCAGTAACGTGGGCGTGATATCGAGAATGGAGACGCGCCCGAGATAGGTGTGGGATGGTATCGGTCGACCGGTCATGATCAGGATGCCATCCTCGTCCAGGCGCTTCGCCGAGCGGGCGCCGGCAGTGAAGCGCGCCGCTTCCGGACTGGCCGACATGCCGTGATCGGAAACGACGATGATGCAGGTCTCGTCGTCGGCCAGAGTCACGTATTCCCCCACCAGCTCGTCGATGAACACGTAGTAATGGCGTATGATGTCCTTGTACTGGGCGATCTTACCTCGGTCGATGTCCAAATCAAATCGTTCCGGCTCCATGTAGAGCCAGAATCGATGGCCTACCACATCAATACCGGCAAAATAGACGGCCAGGAAATCGGGGCGAAGCTTCTGCCACAGGAATTTCCCGATCTCGGCATAGGTCCGATCATCGTTGTGGATGTGCACCAGCAGCCCCAGTGAGAGTCGCTCGGCTTCGTCGAGCGGGCGTCGCGTCGCCCAGGCGCGGCGGATGAAGGCGGGGGCATCGTCGATGCGCGCGTGCGGTCGGATGAAAGGGCGGATCTCATCGAACAGCGCCTCTGGATACGTCTGTCGATTGGCCGCTTCCGGCCGGAGAGATGACTTTCGCGGAGCTTCCCACGCCGCCATCGACGGTGTGGGAGGAAGCTCCGGGAAATCTTTCAGCTTGTAGCCCATCACGCCGCACACCATAGCTCCATTGACCGGTCTGGCCGGCCACGTATTCCACCAACCGACCACGCCGACGCGTCGACCACAATCGGAGAGGATATCCCAAATCGCCTTGCACTTGCGCATATTGGAAGTATAGGGGAGCCGTTTCCCCGTCTCCGGATGACGAACGACGAATCCGAGAATGCCGTGTTTCTTGGGCCGCTTTCCCGTGGCCAGGCTGTTCCATAGCCGCGGCGACTGCGCGGGGATGAGCGTTTTCAATCGCCCATAGCTCCCCCGACGGATGAGCGCGCCGAGATGAGGGAGCTTCCCTTCCCTGAGCAACGGCGTCATGATCCGCCAGTCGGCGGCATCTAAACCGATCACCATGAGTTTCACTCCCGCCGACTGATGTCGGGGAGCCGCTGCCACTTTTTGCCACGGCCACACGGGCCAGCGACGGATTTGCGACTGGTTATGAACGAATTTCCGGAGATGCCATAAGGTCTTTTTCATAGGCCCAGCATCCGTCGTGCGCTATACCACTGGCTCGGATCGCTCCGAACATACGTGGCCAGCGGACGGAGTAATATTTCCATCTGGCGGCCGAACGAGTCGCCCCCTCGATATGCCGGTGCTTCCTGGAAATGGAGCTCGATGCGGTCGGGTCGGCGGGAGAGGCCAATCCACCAGGCCAGCGCGGCGCCCGTCTCCTGAGCGAATTTGATGAACGAGGGCGACAGACGAACCGTCTGTCCGAGGAATCGCGTCTCCACCGGTCGTCGAGCGACGCCGCCGTCGGCCATGGTGAGGATGATCTCGTTCTGCCGCAGGCGCTCATAGACGCGTTCTTTGGAGAACGCTTCGGCATCGATGAGGATGCCCGTCAGACACGGCTCCAGGTTGCGCGCTGCGCCGAGTCCCTTCAGCCGCACGATTGTGCTCAATCGATAGCCCCTCTTACAGATGTAAATGATCCCCGTCCAAATGCGGCCGTAGTGAATCCCATAGAGGATCAATCCTCGACCGCGATCGAGCGCTCGATCGATCACGTCCCATCCGTCCACCTGAAAGGCCTCCTCAATGATGTCCATCGGCAAGCGAGGAAGGATCAGGCTGTCCAGGTACGACCACCGATTATGATGTCGCAATCTCTGGACGACGTCATCGAGCCACATCTCGCCGCGATCGGGAAAGAACTGCCGAAGACCCCGTTTATGGAAACTGGCGATGAACCGCTCATCGCGAGCCGGCACCACGTGGGCGAGCAGCCGATAAGTCGCGCTCAGTCCGAGAGAATCGACCATCAGCGGGATACAAGAGGAAAGGACTTTTCGCATCACTCGCTCCATCGCTTGCCGACGCCGGGTCCGACGATTCGCCCCGGGAGTGGACCACAGGAACGGCTCATCGAACGATACCCTCCTTCCATCCACGACCTCCCGGCCATCACATGTATCCCATATCTTTCAATCGCTCGATGACCAATTGTTCCTCTTCCGGCGAATAGGCCATCGTTTGGGGAGGCGGCTCTCCGGCCACGATATCGTCGGTCTCCACGGGATGTCGAGCCACATATGTCGGCTCGAACGCCTCGGTCAACGCGTGGCCATCCATGTAGGATTGGACCGGGAGCCCCATCATGTACAGAATGGTCGGCGTCACGTCGATGATGCGAGCGCCCCGAAGCTCGACGCCTCGGCGAATGTGTTGACCGTAGAGGAGCAGGATGCCCTGCATGTGATGGTGTCCCGATCGCTCGTTGGCTCGCCGACCGGCATAGACGAGCGTGCGGGGACCGAATCCCTCGTGAATGTAGTAACCGGGTCGAGTGAGCAGCAAGAGATCCGGAGCCTCGCCGGCATAATCGCCGACGTAGATCTCCTCCGGCGTGTATATGGCTTCCAGGATGGGCTCTCCGGTTTCATCATCGCGAAAGGTTCGGAGTTGCTCGATCAACTCCTCTCGTAATGCCCGATAGTGTTGACCGGGTTCGACCACCCCTTGTGGCTCGCGCCCTCTCACGTTCAGCCAGATGGCCATGGCGCTGGCCGAGGGCATGAAGGCCCGGGTGCGCGTCCAGTCGATTCTTCGTTCGATATTCTTGAACGTCACCACACCGCGAGGCACTTGATTCTTCAGCGCTTCGGGAAACAGCTTGGGCAGCCACCCCAGATGCCATCGCTCCAGACGTTTGATGAGTCGTTCGCGTTGCAACCCCACCATCCGAAATGCCCTCTCCAACGGCGATGCCCGGCGCTCATTGACGGCCAACCAGCCACGATCGCGCAACCAATTGAGCAAGAAGACGTGCTTGCGAATCATCTCGTGGCCGTGATCGGAGAGAATGACCAGATCGGTGTTCTCATCGAGCCGCCGCAGAATCTCGCCCAGGAGATCGTCCAGTTGACGATAGTAGTCGAGAATGGCATTCTTGAATCGGGTCTCTCCCGGATAATAGGGATGACGTTCTTCCATGAACTTCCAGTATACGTGCATCACGCCATCGACGTGATGGAACATCACCCAGAAGAGATCCCATGGCTTATGGTCCATCAGGTAGAGCGTCTCCTCCCGCTGGATGTGGAGAATGCGAACCGACTCCTCGTAGAACTCGTCCAATAATCCCGCCTTCCAGGAATTGAGACTGATATTCAGCCGATAGTCGGGGATCACCCGCCGCAGCTCGTCCAGCAATTCCGGTGGATGTGTGAAATCGGTCGCCTCGTCCGGCGTCATGATGCCGGCCACCATGAACCCGTTGAATCGATCCACCGGATAGGTGAGAGGGAGATGAAGGATGCCCGAACGTTTTCCATAAGCGTGCAGAATCTGCCAGATCTTCTTCGCCTTCACATCACTGGCGTTATAGGGCGTACGGCTATAGCGATGGCGCATCGGCTTGAAGAAGCCGTAGATGTTATGTTTCCCGGGATTGACGCCGGTCGCCGACGAGATCCAGGCCGGCGGCGTCACCGGCGGAATCGTGCTCTGCAGCGCTCCGTGGGCGCCCTGGCGAAGCACGCGGCCCAGATGAGGGAGTTTCCCCTCCCGCGCCCACGGCTTGATCAAAGCGAACGTCGCCCCATCCAATCCGACGACGACGACCTTTCGACCGTTCCCTCGTCGCTTCACCATATGATTCTCACCCGACTGCTTCACCCGGAGCCCTCATCAGAGCGCCATACTGGCCGATGAGATGACCCCGATCTCCTCATCGATCGGCCGCCTCAGCGTCCCCCGCGGATCTCGGCATCGGCGACCGGAGAGAACCGGCCTCGTCCGAGAACGCGCCCGAGGCGCGCGCGAAGACGTTGGACGGCGTACCGGTCTTCTCGATCGACGCCCATCAGGAACAAGCTCGCGCCATATGTTGATGCCATGATCAATCCCAAGGAGATGAGCATGACGTATTTCTGGCTGGGCAAGAAAGCCTGCGAGAGCGCACCAATGCCGGTGGCGATAGCGCCCGCGATGAGAACCTTGACGTAACTCGTGTGTAATGGATGCAACTTCATGTCCCGATAAGCGATGCCGGCGGCCAAGGCATTGGCCAACACCACAGAACCGGCAAAGGCCAACGCTGCTCCCATCATCCCATGAGACGGCACGAGCCAGATGTTCAACCCCAGAGCGACCACGCCACCGACGACGCGGATGGCCAGCGACGTTTTGGAGCGCCCCGACATGATGATGGCCGTCTCGGATGGCCCTACAGCATAACTGAAGAAAACGGCCAACGTCACGATACTGACGGCTCGCGCCGCCGGCTCGAACTGCTCTCCCAGAACGGGAATCACGGCCCGCGGAAAGAAGACGAGCATGGCGAATGCCGGCACGGTCAGTAGCATCATCCAGCGGGTGACCGTCTGAAATCCGCGTCGGAGTTCATCGAATCGAGCCTCGGCGTGCAAGGGAGCAATATGCGGCGTATAGGCTTTCTGGAAGGCGCTGGTGATCAACGTATTGAGGCTGGCCAACCGAAGAGCGAACGTGTACAACGTGATCTCCGCCGGCCCGCGAAACGCTCCCAGCAACAAGATATCGGCGCGCCGAGACGCCCGGCTCACCAGATTCCGCAGCAACAGCGGCCAGGAGAAACTCAACAATTCGCGGAACTGAAGGATGGGCCGCACGCCTTTGAAACGATGATGAAAGGCGCGAAAGAAATACCTGTAAGCCACCATCGCCGACGCGGCCACGGCCACCAGGTAAGCGATGATGAGCCCATCCAACCGGTATCCCGCCAGAAACAACACCAGCGCCACGCCCACTCTGACCGCTGGCTCGATCACACTGTTGACGTAGATCTGCGGCTTGAACCGCTTGAGGCCGACCAGCGAGCGCAACCAGATGCCGGTCAACGCCAACCAGGGCAAGGCCACGGCGAGCGATCTGAGGACCAGAGTCAATCGCTGCCGATTGCCGAACATGTGCCTCACAATGGGATCGGCAGCGACGAACAGAATCACCCCGACGAGCAGCGCCAACGGAACGCTCAATCCCAGAGCACTCCAGATGATCCCTTTGAGTCGGGCTTCATCGCCCCGGTCGGCATACAGGGAGACGAAACGAATGAGGCCCTTTCCGAATCCCAGATTGATGACCACCGAAAACAGTCGAACGAGAGTGAATCCCAGGACGAACAGGCCGAATACCTTCAACCCATAGAGCTTGGCGATGCCGACGGCGAAGGCGAAGCCGAACAGCTTGTCCAGCACATTCCCGACCAGAACCACCCCACTATCCACGCCCAGTTTGTGCACCTGTTGATAAGACTGGCTCTCGGTCATCTCCACCCTCGCCTTTCCGTCGCCTCAGGGCCGATGGCCACGTGAAGGCACGCTGTCCGGAAGTCTCCCTATCGTTATGTCATCGCCCTGTCAATCGCGGGGTATTATAGCTGGAGACCGCTCATTGTGTCTATCGATGAGATTGGTTCACTGCTCGGGCGCGGCGGAAGCCGAGGAGATGCTCCTTTGCGTTCATTGAACTGTAGAGTCCCGGGATCATCTCCGTCCAATCGTCGGGGGACGAGAGGGAGTCTCTCGGGTTCTCCGGGTCATCCCAGATATCCGAGATTCCGCAATCGCTCCTCGAGCGCCGCCTGCTCGGCCTCATCGTAGCTCGGGGATGCCGGCTCCCCGATTGGTTCGGCGTCACGATATTGAGGTGGATGAGCCATCAGGAAGTCCTCGGTGAACATCTCCGTCAGCACGCGCCCATCCATGTCCCGGGGGATGGGCACGCCCGAGAGATACAACACGGTGGGGGCCAGATCGATGAGGCGCGCGTTCTGGAGACGTACCCCTGATTTGATGTTGCGTCCCATGGCCAGGATGATGCCGCGATCATCGTGGTGTCCGGGAATATTTTTCACGCGGAAGAGCCGATCCCGAGCGCGCCGCCCAATGCGCCCACTGGCGGTGAAATTTTTTCTCGGATCGTCGTGGCCGGTGTTTTCCACCAGGATGATGTCCGCCGCTCGGCCTACCCAGTCTCCGGCGTAAATGTCTGTGCGTCGGGCAACGCGGGCGAACACGCGAGCGTTCGTTTCAGGATCTCGAATCTCCCGCAATTCGTCCATGAGAGCGGCCACCGTTGGATCGTAGGCGCTTGGCTCAACGATGCCCATGGGTTCGCGCCCCCTCAGGTTCAATCGAATTCCCTGGCCATTGATGTAATAAGCGCGCGTCTGCGACCAGTCGATGGCGCGCAATTGAGCCCGCACGCCGAGGGCTCGCCGATTCATCCTCCGCCGGCGAAGGGCGGGCAGAGGGAGCGCGTTCTTGGTCGCTCGAGCCCAATGATAGAGCGTCGGATGTTGACGCAAGAAGCGCATCATGAGGGAGCCCACATCGATGGCCGGGCGATCGGCGAGGGCCAGCCAGCCCCGTTGAAGTAACCAGTGATTGACGAAGAACGTCTTATGCGTGCCGCAAAATCCATGATCGGAGAGGACGATGAGCGTGGACGTCTCATCCAGGCGCTCGATGAACTCCCCGATCACTCCGTCCAGGAACTCGTACAATTCGATCACCACCGATCGATAGCGAGCGGCTCGACGCGCATCGTAGGTGGGATGCCGTTCATCCAGATCATCCCAGAGGAAGTGATGGACGCGATCGGTCTCGGTGAACACGCCGGCGAACACATCTGGATCGACGACATCCAGAACGTACCGCATGGCCCGAGCCCGGACGTCCAGCCGCTCGCAGAGATGCTCGCGCAGCCAGGCCTTTCGTCCCAGGCGATCCCGACGCCCGATGTTCAATTCGATCGTGTATCCGGGCACCGCCGCCGAGAGACGCTGAGCGAATTCGGGCGGATAGGTGGCCTGACGCCATTCGGGAGCATCCATGCCGCCGACGATCACGCCATTGACCGGACGCGGTGGATAGGTATAGGGCATGTTGATGACCGCCACCCGGCGGCCCGCTTCGCTGAGCAATTCCCACATCGTCGGCGATCGAATATCGGCGCCACTGGCCAGGGCGAGTTCGTACTGACCGGGCCGGAGAGCGAAAAACCCGAACAGACCATGCTTGCCCGCGTTCTTGCCGGTCATGAAACTGGACCAGCCCACCGGGCTGTTCGGCGGAATGGTGGAGCGGAGGATGCCGCTCGCTCCACGCTCCA
>RFHM01000333.1 GCA_003696865.1 Acidobacteriota bacterium
CAAATGACTTGAGCTTACCACTGACCTCGGGCTGTCGAAGCTTGGCCAGGGCTCGCGCTTCCAGTTGACGAATGCGCTCGCGGGTGACTCCCAACCGCTTGCCGATTTCCTCCAGCGTATGTTCCTCTTCGGCCGGATTCAGCCCGAAGCGCATGCGGATGATCGCCTCCTCTCGGGGCGTCAGGTGTTTGAGCGTATCGTCGGTGATGCGCTTCAGATTCGTTCGAATGGCGGCCTCGTCCGGCGTCTGGGCGGCATCGTCGGGGACGAGATGACCTAACCGGACATCTTCGTCATCGAACATCGGCGTCTCCAACGAGACGGGAACCTGAGCCGCCTCCATCAGATCTCGTAACTTCGCCGGCGGGACGCCGATCTCTTCGGCGATCTCCTTGAGCATCGGCTCGCGACCCAACCGTTCCTTCAACTCCCGCGAGACTTGTTTGGCCTTCTCCAAGGTGTCGGTCACGTAAACGGGCAGCCGAATGGTGCGACTCTTATCGGAGATGGCCCGCCGAATGGCTTGTCGGATCCACCAAACGGCATAGGTGGAAAACTTGTAACCGCGTCGATAGTCGAATTTCTCTACGGCGCGCATGAGCCCAATATTCCCCTCCTGGATGAGATCCAGGAGCGGCAGGCCCAGATGCATATACCGCTTGGCAAAAGCGATGACCAGGCGCAGATTGGCCTCGGTCAGGGCTTGTTTGGCCTGCTCGGCCTGTCGCTGCCCTCGGCGAATGCGGTCCAACGTGTGCTTGGGATCGACCAGCTCGGCCCCATACTGCTGCCGCAATTGGTTGAGGCGCTTTCTGGCCGAGCGTAGCCGAGAGACCGCCTGTTTCTCCGTGCTCCGACCCTTGCTTCGCGCCCGAGCCCGTTCGGCCTTCTCGACTTCCTTTTCAGCAGCTTGGAGTTCGTCGCTTGCTTGCTCGACAGCTTTGATCAGCGTCTCCTGATACTGGGGAGTGAAATTCAATTGCCGAACGAGACGGGACATCTCGATCCAGATCTCGGCGAGTTGTCTGAGAGTGCGCCCCCGCTTCGGCGAGCGCTTGGGCATGGATCGGAGTTTCTCATAGCGCCTGAGAGCCTTCTTATACAACTGCTTCACCTGGTTGAGGGTGTCCAGGAAGGTCGCTTGGATAGACTCCACCCCTTCTTCGGAAACACCTTCAGTATCAATCACTTCGCGTATATCGGCGGATCCCTCTTTCAACTGCTCTCCGAGTTGGATGAGGGTCTCCACGCACACGGGCGAGCGAGAGAGCGCTTTCCGCACCATCAGTTGACCGCGCTCAATCTGCTTGGCCAGTTCCACTTCCCCCTCTTGGGTGAGCAGTGGCACAGCAGCCACCTGACGAAAGTACGTCTTGATGGAATCGAGCCCTTCGGCGTCGGCCTCTGTCTCTTCCAGGATCATGGCCTCTCGCTCGGCCAGAGATTCCTGATCCTCCTCGGGGAGAGCCAGTTCGCCTTCCAGGACCTCCGGTTCAGAATATTCGATATCGAGTCCTTCGGTTTCCCGCTCGAAGCCCTCTTCCAACGAGAGATCTTCGAGCGGCACGTCAAAAGGTTCGTCAATCGTCTTCAGTAATGTGGTCATAGCTTATCCTATTACGGTATGTGACCCTGAGTTGGCTTATAAATTTTGCTGTGGGATCCAGCAGGTCCCTCCCCATCTGCGCTCATATCCCATTACAACTCCGCACGACTCACTGACAAAACCCTTCAGGGATGAACCTACGCCGGAATCCTACAGCCGATTACTTGGATGCTCAACTCGGCACCCGGGTTCACTACCTTTCGGCTACAAACCACATAATGTACTGATTTGCGTTTCGTTTGTCAAGATATTTCAGGGTTTCACATGTAAGTTTAACACGAAGAGTCGGTTACACCGTAAGGCGTGAGGAGGGTGAAGAGCGTTAGGCGCTCTCTATGGGGGCTATCAAGATGAGGCTGATCCAAAGCGTAGACCTGGAGAAGACATCAAAAGAGCAACCACCATATGCCTGGCTCAAGCCTCCCGGGCCGGTTGCTGCCTCTATGGGCCTTGGAAGGTCGACGTTGATCGGCATCTATCGACGTCAGGTTGGTACCTTAAAAAGGTCTTGATTTTCGTCGAGGGCTTGGGTATATTTCAGCAATTGTTATCGGGAAAAGAGGTCAATGTGAACCCGGTTGGAGTCCGGTTCCGGGGGATCCAGAAGGAGGTGATCAAAACAATCTGAGGTGTGAGAGAAAATGTCAATCGGCATCCATGTTCTCGGGGAACTCTATGGAATTGACCGACAGACGCTCAGCTATGTAGAAAACATTGAGCCACGCATTTGGAAGGTGGTTCAAGAGTGCCATCTTAACGTCTTGACCAGCGCTTTCCATCAATTTCAACCTGTTGGAGTCACCGGTTTTTTTCTCCTGGCGGAGTCGCACCTGAGCCTCCACACCTGGCCGGAGAAATCGTGTCTGGCCTTGGACGTTTTCAGTTGCGGCTCTGCTGAACAAGCGGTGCGGGCTTTCGACGCCATCGTGCGCGAACTCGCTCCAACTGAAGTTGACCGGAGGATTCTCGATCGAGGTCGATTATGGACAAGCCGGGCAGTCTCATCCTCAGCGCCATACAGAGTGGTCGGCGAAGCCTGTGGCAGATCCTGAGGATTTGGCCCTATTCGATTAAGGAACTCGCCCAACATCTGGAGCGACTTCACGCCGAAGGATGGATTCGGCCAGTCAGTCGAGGTTGGAGCGAGATCGCACTGACGGAGGAGGGAGAACGACGGGCGGCGGAAGTGCCGCTCGGGTTGGAGAACGTGTGTCTTCACTGCCAGGGCAAGGGAGTGCAGATCCCCTCGGCCTGGCTCGCTCGCTTCAGCGACATCGTGAAGGACCGACCGCTGCCCGTGGCCGAATATGACCAGGGATTCATGCGCGCCGAAGATGCCGTCGCCCGAGTTGCCTTCATTCATCGTATGGGAGATCTCGCCCGCCGGGACATCCTCCTCATCGGTGATGATGACTTGGTGAGCGTCGCGTTGGCCATTACTGGGTTGGCCGGCCGGATTGCCGTCATTGATATTGATGATCGTCTCCGAGAATTCATCGAGCGGGCCAATCGAGAATACCATTTTGCTATCGAGTTCCACCGGTTGGATCTCAGGCAGCCGCTGCCCCCGGAATTCCTCGCCCAGTTTGATACATTCATCACCGATCCGGTGGAGACGCTGCCCGGCATCGAGCTGTTCCTCTCGCGGGCCACTTCCAGTCTGCGCGGACCGGATGCCGCCGGCTATTTCGGACTGACGACGCTGGAGGCTTCGCGACAGAAGTGGCACCACATTGAATCCCTTCTCCTTCGTATGAACCTGGTCGTCACCGATATCTTGCGCGATTTCAGTATCTACCCGGAAAAAGAGAATCAGTGGGAGCAGTTCTACACGACCTATGAGATGATGACCCTATTCGACGTAGAGGGCACATTGCCGGATTGTGATTGGTACCGATCGTCGTTCATCCGGGTCGAAGCCATCGCCGACCCCCGGCCGACTATCGAAGGGGCTTCGGAACTCTCCCTGGAAGAACTCTACCTGGACGATGAGACGGTCGCGTCGCCACACCAGTAGGGAGGCCGGCCAGGAGATCATCCCCATCGTTCGGCGGTCTCTCCCCCATTGGTCCTCTCTCTCCCTGAGTCGATCAGGAGTCGACGGGCATTTCATCCCCTATCATTGGAGTCATCCGGCTCGGCGCGCTCTCGTTCGCCCATCAGGCGCATGAAGCGTGAAGGGATGAAATCTCACCGGCGAGAGCGAGTCGAGCGCACCCTTGATGGTTCAGGAGAGGAACGGTAATGAAAACTCTCCTCTCTGGCCGCCGGGAGGCGTATCTCAGAGCCATGAATGCGCTGCCGAATTCACGGGATGAGCTTCAAGCGGGGTGAGATCTTTCGATTGGAAGCCAAGAGCTTATCCTTGGTCAGGATCATATCCTCGCGTCGCTCCCAAGCCAGTTCGAAATCGGGACCCATCGTGATGGCATCCTCCGGGCAGGCTTCCTCGCAGTAGCCGCAAAAAATACATTTCCCGTAATCGATGTTATAGACCTTAGCATAGCGCCGATCGACGCCGATGCGTTCCTCGTAGGGGCGAGGGTCTTCGGCCGCTTCAATGTAGATGGCGTCGGCCGGGCAGGCAATGGCGCAGAGATAGCACCCCACGCACTTCTCCTTCCCATTCTCGTCGAGATTCAAAATGTGGAGGCCACGAAAGCGCCGCTCAATCAACACCGGCTCATCGGGATATTGAATCGTGATCCGGTCTTGGGGAATATGCTTGGCCGTCAACGCCAGTCCCTTCGCGATCGCCTTGATGACACTCAATACGGCCATAGTGGTTATCCCTCTCGCTCAGAAATAGCCGTCATTATAGCAAAGAATGTCCGGGAGTGCGAGGGGTGGTCTCCTCTTCTCGTGTTGTGCTAAACAGAGTATCCCCGACCGGGCCGAGCAGATCGAGCAATGTGCGAGGGGTGGTCTCCCTCTCTCGTGTTGTGCTAAGGTTGTGTGGGTGTGGTGAGGGAGATGGAGCCTCGGGCTCGGTGGGGTTATGAGACGATGCTCACCGTAGATCGAGACATGAAGGGTTGACTCGATGAGGCAGCGGCAGTGGTGGGACCATGGATGTCTTACGGGCGCGTCTGGCTCGCCTCCCTCGGAGCGAGCCGTTCCTCGTCACGGGGAGGGGGACTGTGAGGGTAGCGTTCGTCTGACTAGGGGCCGGTCGATCTCGGTCAAGCGATGGACGGTGATGATCCCTAGTCAACGAGTGACTGGAGGCGGGAGAGGGGATCAGTTCCAAGATGTGGGTGAACGAAACAAAGGGACCATCGAAGAGCACGTGGGGGGGACGCGAGCAAAGTCCGCCGGGAACGCACTTCCCCGGCCGGCGATGGCATCCGGCGTGAACGCGCTTTTGGATTGAGATGTCGAAGATTCTCGATCGCCAGAGCCTCATTGCTCGGCGCCAACAATGGCGCCGGCAGGGTCGACGTGTGGTGTTCACCAACGGCTGCTTCGACCTCATCCATCCAGGCCATGTGCGGTTTTTACACCAGGCGCGCGCCCTGGGAGATATCCTCGTTGTGGCCATCAACAGCGACCGTTCGGTACGTCAGCTCAAAGGGCCGGGTCGCCCGATCTTGAGTGAAGACGAGCGGTGCGAAGTGCTGGCGGCATTCGAGGTCGTCGATGTAGTGACGGTGTTTGACGATATCACGCCTCGCGGTCTGATCGCCGCGCTTCTACCCGATATCCTGGTCAAGGGCGGCGATTGGCCACTCGATCAGATTGTCGGGCGGGAGGAAGTCGAAGCCGCGGGAGGGCGCGTTTATTCGCTCCCTTACGTTCGAGGATATTCCACGACCGAGATCATCGAGCGCATCCTCGCTCACCGCGATGTCCTCAAACGGAAATAAGCCATCCCTCCAATCAGAAGCGTCGGATTGACTACCGTCGGCTGAGTTGATTCCGAGACAGAATACCTGTTCTGTTTCTTCACCGCTAGCAGCCCTCGACCAGTGTTTTCTGTGGGGTCGGCCGAGGCGTCATTGTGGCCGAACATGGGATAGACACCGGTGGCGTAGCGGAAGCGAAACCGGACGAGAGCGGGTGAGGGGAAGCGGATCGGATGGGGGGCTTCGTCGGAAAATGGGACTTCTGGTCGCAAAAAAGAGACTTCTGGTCGCAAAAAAGAGACTCTCTGTCGCACTTGGAGAGGAAGATTCTGGTAAAATAATGCTGAGAATACCATCGGAGGGTGCAATGATGAAGAGAGCTTTCCTTTGGGTCGTCATTCTCGTGTTATGTATGTGGGGTCGAACAATGGCTGGGCAGAGAAAGCTGACCATAGGTCCGGCCACCGAATCGCACAAGTTATCCCGAGTTTCGCTAAGGGATTCACACCTTGCAGGGGTTTTCAAGTGGGACAGGGCCGGGTTCCTCATCCGCATATTGCGGGAGCAGCCCCCCCAGGTCTTCATCTATGATCGGCGCGGTCGCCTTATGCGTCAGATCGCACCGATGGAAAGTTTTCCAGAGGCTGAGGTCATGTCGGTGGGCGATGTGGCTCTCACCAGCGAAGGATCTATCTTGGTGGCCGTCACGATGCGAAGGGCGGAGAATGAGTATGCGTCTGCTCTGCTGGAGTACGCTCGGAGCGGCGACATGAAGCGGATCATCAAGACGGATCCCTTCGTCGTCAAGAAGATGGCGCTGGATAGTGAAGGGAACATCTGGGTACTGGGATATGATTGGCAGCAGATGGAGATCAGTTTCGACTGGCCGATGATTCGCCGGCTCTCTCCGGATGGCGTATGGCTCACATCGGCTTTGCCGCGTTCTTTCTTTTCCGAGGACTCTGCGCCGCTCAACATTGCTGGTCCTGGTGTGGTGGTCTCCGACATTTATTTTGATATCCTGGAGGACCGCATGTACGTGTGGCTTCCGGGAGTGAATCGACTCATCACTCTGGATCTCGCCGGTCGGATTCTCCAGGTGGTGAATGAGCCGTTTCGAAGGGTATTTGGTGATCTGGTGACTTCGGTGGAAGTCATTTCGCTCGTGTTCATGCCCGGCTCTGGTGTGATGACTCAAATTCGAGGATACGGTGAAGGAGGGGAGACGCGCTCCGGTTGGATGGCATCTTCAGACCTCGGCCGGGGCTGGATTCGAGTGATTGATCGGCGCGTTGATCCGATGGCGACGCGGCTCGTCGGATTGACTCAACGGGGAGAGGTCGTGTGTTTGAGAGTGATCAGGTCTGGTGACGTTGAGATTGAATTGGCACCGATCGGCTTTTGAATCGGTGCGTGAGGTTCGTCATTCAATCGACCCAATGTGGGGAAGGAGGACGATGACCATGCGAAATGTCCTGCTCATTCTCATCGCCACGTTCTTCATCTGGTCGCAATCATCTCAATCCTATCGAGGTGAGGCTCCCATGCTCATCGCGCCAATTATGGACGAAGCGCGGGTGCAACCTCTCGATGCTTCCTCCCACCTCGTCGGAGCGCGGCTGCGGGCGTGGCAGCGAGGCCGGAATCGTGCCCGATGTAGCTTTCACTATACCTACGTTGGTTATGCTCCTATGGTCGTAGGGAGCTGTTATCCATCATGGTGTGTGCAGACCCGGTGTATAGAGCCCGCCCCGGGGGAGCGATGTAAGGAGGGACAAGTCCCATCGGGGGAGGTTTGTGAGTTTTGTCCTTGTGCGTCGGGAGAATCGGGGGAGCTGCTTTGAAATGCGTTGCAGGCAACGCACGTAGAGTAGCTAGAGTCAGTCAATGGCCTGTGAAGGGGGATGACGATGGCGTCTGTCGGTTGATTCTTCTTGGTTGAGTGAGCTTCCCTAAATAAATTGTGGACTCATCGCGAGTGTATGAAGATAGGCTCGGTGTCATGTGGTACTGTGCTGGTAACGAGTGATTAGAAGACGTGACCATCAGGGAGCACCCTGGAGTGGGAATGTGGGAGTATGGGCATATACGCCTTTGGATACGTACCTTCTTCATTAATTAAGCACACCTTCCAGTTAGCGTGCCCCGTATTTGCGGGTATTTTCAACTTTGTTGCTGGGGAGATCCTCGTGCGCTATTCAAAACCTCAGCACCTTAGTATTCAGGATGAGGTTATCCTGGAAACGATTACAAACTCCCATATTGACCGCGTGAAGGGGAAATTATAAAATGAGCGACAGGTCGGCATTGTGTGAAGTTCTTGTGATCCGGCCAATGAGATCAGCGATGTGAGTCGTCCCATGGCTTTGTTGTCGAGA
>RFHM01000334.1 GCA_003696865.1 Acidobacteriota bacterium
CCGGACAATCCCGAGGAGAAACGAGAAGGCGCCTTCTACGTGTGGACTGCCGATGAGATCGAACGCCTCCTGGGGAAAGAACGGGCGGCCATCTTCAATGACTATTATGGCGTTCAACCTGAGGGAAACGTATCCGAAGACCCCCATGGCGCTTTCGTCGGCAAGAACATTCTCTACGTAGCCCACACTGTCGAGGATGTTGCTCGGCACTTCGGGAAGTCAACAGAAGAGATCGAGCGACTGCTCGCCGAAGCGCGAACCCGCTTACGTGCGGCTCGCCAACAACGGCCGCGACCGCATCTGGACGATAAGATTCTCGTCTCCTGGAATGGGCTGATGATTTCGGCGTTCGCCCGCGCCTATCAGGTGCTCGGAGAACCCGCCTATCTTCAGGCGGCCAGGAAAGCGGCGACGTTCATCCTGACCACGCTCTATGATTCCAAGACGGGACGTCTGCTCAGGCGGTACCGAGCGGGAGAAGCGCGTTTTGATGCTCATCTGGAAGATTACGCGTTTCTGGTGATGGCGTTGCTGGATCTCTACGAAGCGGACCTCGATATCCGATGGCTTCAACAAGCCGTCCAACTCACCGAACGACAGATCCGGCTGTTCTACGATGAGAAAGAAGGCGGCTTCTTCGATACGGCTCCCAGCGACACGCTCCTCGTCCGCACTAAAGAGGGGTATGACGGCGCCGAGCCCTCGGGAAACTCGATCGCTACGCTGAACCTTCTGCGTCTCTCCGAGATGCTCGACCGGGCACAATGGCGCCGGATGGCCGAGAAGACCTTGACGCTGTTCGGCGAACGGCTCCAGCAGCAACCCCAGTCCCTCCCCCAGATGCTCGTGGCGCTCGACTTTTACCTGGACACGCCCCGACAGATCATCATCGCCGGGAAGCGTCAGGGAGCCGACACCCGGCGTCTGCTCGGAGTGATCTATCAACGCTATCTCCCCAACTCCGTTCTTCTTCTGGCCGACGGCGCGGCGGGCCAGGAGTATTTCAGCCAACGCATCCCCTTCTTCAAACAAGTGAAGATGATCGACGGGAAGGCCACGGCGTATATCTGTCAGAATTTCGCCTGCCAACTCCCCACGACCGACCCACAGACGGTGGCCAAGCTCCTGGAGGAAGAGAAACGCCCGTCACGCCAACCCCAATAGACGATGGGCATGTGGCCCCCGTTCCCGGCGCGGCTCTGGCGAGCCTCCGGTGAAGAAAGGCGGCTTCATATGAGATTCTGCCGGGCCAGGAATGAGAGCAAGAGTTCGGCCAACTCCGCCTTATGGGCAGTGAGCCGATGATCGCCATCTTTGAACAGTGCGAGAGTCATCTCCTCCCCTCGACACTGTTCCGCGAAAGCCAACGTTTGCCGATAATCCACAATCGGATCTCGCATACCTTGGCCGATGAGGGTGGGCGTGTGATAGCGTCGGGCGAGTTCCGTGACCGAATAATGCTCCATGTCACGAATGAGCTCATACCCGAGCTCGACGCTCCCATATTCGTTGCTGAACCGGATGACGCCATCCCTGGCCCACGTCGCCGCCCCTTCCGGGCCGAGGTGATCGAGGAATTCTCGACCGAACGTAAAAGAGGGCGCAATGAGCATATTGGCCGCAATACGGCCCGGATGGAGCGTGGCATACCATGCAGCGACCCATCCCCCCATGCTCGAACCGACGAGGACGATGCGACGATCAGCAGACGCCATGTGCTCGACGACGGCATGGCCATCTTCGAGCAGGCGCGTGCCGGTCAGTTCTCGCATCGTGCCACTGGATTGGCCGTGCCCCCGAAAGTCGAACGTCACGAAGGTCACTCCACGTTGAACGAGAACGTCCCTGAAGAACCGAGCCTTTTCGCCCGCCTGATGGGACATGAACCCGTGCAGGAAGATCACTACCGTCCCGCTCGATGTTGCTGGAGAAACGATGGTGACATCGATGTCCTCTCCACATGATCCCACGCGCAGTCGCATGCCGTCCTCCTCAACCGATTTCCATGCGTTCCATCGTTCAGGCGGTTGATTATGTGACATGAGGACCATGGGATGAAACCCCGAGATACAATCAATGATAAAAAGAAGCTGCAAAATTGGCGCGACTTGACTAGAATTGACCGGTTGGATATGAACGACGGTAGGATGTGAGACGCCAAAGGGAGGAATCCAGTATGGAAAGGAGAGGACACCCACGACCCCGAATGATCACAGGGGTGCTTCTGGCGATGATGATGGTGGCCTGTTCCACGGGGGCTTCGGAGAATTCCACGCGCGCTCGTGCGACTGCTCAATCGTCACCGTCACCATCGGCAACTGCTGCCAGCGCTCAGAGTGCCCAAGCGACCTCGTCATCGACGACGACCGACGAAGGAGAAAATCACCCCCAGGCCGTTTTCTCCGAGACGACGTATAATGCGGGAACGGTGCAGGCGGGCACGGAGATCACCCATACGTTTCGCGTGGTCAATACAGGGAAGGCCGACCTGGTCATCGAGCGCGTGAAGCCGGGCTGAGGATGCACGGTCAGCGACTTCACCAAAGTCGTGCCTCCTGGTCAGGAGGGAAAGATCACGCTCACCGTAAAGACGGATCGACTTCATGGAAACATTCAGAAATCGGCGCGGGTCTTCTCTAATGATCCCGTACGACCGGTCGTCCGACTGTTCATCAAAGGAACCGTCACGCGGCTCGTCGATTTCGATCCCCAGTACGTCTCCTTGCGGATCAACAAAGGCGAACCGGCAGAGGCCAAGATCACCATCACCAATAACGATCGAACGCCGCTGAAAATTCTCGACGTGGAGTCGAGCAACCGCGACTTCACTACCCGGGTTCGGACGATCGAGGCGGGGAAACGTTACGAGGTCGATGTGAAGCTCAAACCTCAATCCACCGGCGGCCGGTATCACACCACGGTCACCGTGACGACCAACAACCAGAAATCTCCTCAACTGCGCATTCCGGTGATGGTCATGGTCACCGAGCGCGTGCAGGCGTTGCCGGAGAGATTGACGTTTGGCCGCATTCATCGAGCTTCGCTGGCCAATAATCCCAACAGCCGTTTTCTGCTCAACCGAACGATCAGCGTTCGCAGTCAAACCGAAGGGTTCAGAGTCATCGAGGTGAAGTCCACCCTGCCCTTCGTGAAGACGGAACTCGTCGCGCCTCAACGCGATCGGTTCCCGTACCGCATCAAGGTCACATTGGCCCAGGATGAGCTCAAGCCCGGTCCCTTCAATGGGTTCATCCTCGTGCGGACCAATGACAAGGAGTTCGCCGAACTGAAGATACCGGTCAGCGGCGAAGTGGAGTGAGAGGCGAGAGAAGACTCCTCCGCCGAACGGTCAGCAGCGCAGAGACAGCTCGCGTTTGTCGCCGTGGGATGAGGAATCGTTCGCGGGGCAGCACGGCTGCCAGCACGCGTTCGAGCCCGCTTCGTCGAGCACTGGGCGAGAGGGCAGCGGGCCCGTTGTTCTCCCGACGCTGAGAGGACTGTCGAAGGCAAGCATCACCATGTCGATCATCGAATTCGTTCTCCTTCTCATCGTCGCCGGAATCTGCGGAAGCCTGGGCCGCGCGTTGGTGGGATACTCCCGGGGAGGATGTCTCGTGTCCATCGTCCTCGGTTTCATCGGCGCCATGCTCGGACGCTGGTTATCCGATCATCTCAACCTCCCCGACATATTCACACTGAACTTTGGTGGTCGGCCCTTCCCCGTCGTCTGGTCGATCATTGGAGCGGCTTTATTCGTCGGGATTCTCAGTTTTCTGACCCACCGCAGTCGTTCATGAGGCGGCTCGCCCATCCGTTCACCGCTCAATCTCTCGGCATCGTTTTACTTTCTCTTTTCCCTACATTACATTTATCGGCCCGATGAGGCCGGTCACGGCCCATCGGCAGCAACGGCATGGAAGCCGACCAATCACAAAACGAGCCCATTGAGCGAGCCGGCCTGATTCGCGAGTTGAGTTTGTTTGACGTCACCATGGTCGGTGTTGGCGCCATGATTGGCGCGGGCATTTTTGTGCTCACCGGCATCGCCGCCGGAACGGCGGGGCCGGCGCTCATTCTGGCCTTCGCGCTCAACAGCGTGGTGACCGCCCTGACGGCCATGGTGTATGCTGAATTGGGCTCGGCGATTCCCGAAGCGGGCGGCGGCTATCTGTGGGTCAAGGAAGGACTCCCCGCCTGGAACGCCTTCATGGCGGGTTGGATGAGCTGGTTCGCGCACGCCGTCGCCGGCAGCCTCTATGCGCTGGGATTTGGCTCCTATGTGGAGCTCGTTCTTCAGGATTGGCATCTGACCGTGCCGGGCCTGCCCGCCGATGCGCTCCACAAATTGCTCGCCGTGGCCGTGGCGCTCGCGTTCGTGGCCATCAATTTCAAAGGCGTTTCCGAGACGGGCAAAGTGGGCAATCTGATCACCGTGGGGAAGATTCTCATCCTCGCCGTCTTCATCGCGAGCGGCCTGGTCGCCATCTCTCAACATCCGAATTATCTCACCAAGTTCACGCCTTTCGCCCCTCGCGGCCTCACCGGCGTCCTCATGGCCATGGGCCTCACGTTCATCGCCTTCGAAGGCTACGAAATCATCGTCCAGGCGGGAGAGGAGGTGAAAGAGCCGAAAAGGAATATCCCCAAAGCCATCTTTTTCTCGCTGGCCATCGTCACCCCGCTGTACATCCTGGTCGCCTTCACGGCCATTGGAGCGGTTAATCCCGATTCCGGGGAACCGACCTGGCAGTGGTTGGGAGATCATGCCGAACTGGGGTTGGCCGAAGCCGCCCGTCAGTTCATGCCCCTGGGAACCACGCTTCTGCTCATCGGCGGTCTCCTCTCCACGATGAGCGCTCTGAACGCGACGACCTTCTCGTCGACGCGCGTCTCCTTCGCCATGGGGCGCGACCGCAATCTCCCCGACGTGTTCGCCCGCATTCATCCGCGAACGCGGACGCCTTATTCGGCGCTCTTATTGAGCGGAGCCCTGATCATCTTCATGGCCGTGGCCATTCCCATTCAAGACGTGGCTGCCGCCGCCGATGTGATGTTCCTCCTGTTGTTCCTGCAGGTCAACATCGCCGTGATCACCATTCGCAAGAAATACGGCGACAAACTCGACTACGGGTATCTCATTCCGTTCCATCCGATCCTGCCTGCCGTCAACATCGGGTTGATCCTCTTTCTGGCCCTGTTCATGTTCCACTTCTCTGCCCTGGCCTGGTTCTTCGTTCTCGGCTGGATGATGAGCGGGTTCATCATCTATAAGACCTATGCATCGCGCCGCGAACGCGAGAAGGAAGTGACGCCCATCGTCCTGGAGGAGAAGTGGGTGACGCCGCCGGAGCGGTTTCGCGTTCTCGTCCCCATTGCCAACCCCCACACGGCGGAGACCATCCTGAAAGTGGGGGCTCGCATCGCTGCGCCGCTCGACGGCGAACTCATCCTCCTCCACGTCGCCACCGTCGCTCCCCAGACGCCGCTCACCGGAGGGCACCAGGTCCTGGAGCGTATCCGTCCCATCGTGGACGAGGCCAAAGCGCGAGCCCGTCGGCTGGGCGTCGATACGCAAACGCTGGTGCGACTTGGGCATCAGCCCTTCAAAGGCATCCTCCACACCGTCGAAGAACGAAAGGTCAAATTCGTCGTCATGGGATGGAGAGGGCGTCGACGCGATCCCCACACGCTCATCGGGCGAAATATCGATGCCGTACTCAAATATGCGCCCTGCAACGTCCTCGTCGTCCAACGCGGCGTCCCGGTGCCCGCTCGCCATATCGTCATTCCGGTGGCCAATCCTCGGACGGCCAACCTGCTGCTCGCCGTCGGGCGACTCCTGCTCGATGAACGCCATGCGGAGCGGCGCATCACCGCTCTTCACGTCGTTCCGCCAGGTTTGCCCCCGGCGGATAAAGAAGAACGGATCGAGCAGATTCGCGCCGCGCTCCAGCGGCCGGCCTTCTTCGATCCGGAAGATGCGCTCATCCCCCTCGATGGTCGGCCCATCGCGTTCACCGTCGTGGAGTCAACTCGACTGCTCGCCACCATCGCCCATTACACCGAGGGAGCGGATCTCCTCATCGTCGGATCGTCCGAAGAGAGTTGGCTCCGGCGGCGCATCTTCGGCGAGAAGCCTTACAGGATTGCCCGGCGCTCGGCCTGTCCGGTGATCATGGTGAATCGAGAGACTCATCCGGTGAAGTTCGGCATACAGATGTTCTTCCAGTTCTTCCGGGAATTGGACGAAGCCGCCTCTAACGGGACGACGCCGACTTAGAGAGAGGGATCATGTCACGAGAAGACCTGGAGCGCGCCGGATTGTTGCTCCCTCGTCACGAGTGGGGCAAACGACCACTCCGCACACCGGCGAGCCGATTGTGGCTCACGGTGATCGGAGGACTCGCCGCGCTCTCGGTCGGGCTGATGTACGAAGGCGATGGTGGGCCGGTTACCTGGATCGGCGTGGGATTGTTCTTGCTGGCGCTGTTCGGATTCACGATCTTATCGGCGCGGGCCGTTGACAAGCAGTGTCGAGCCTCATCGGGAGAGCGTGCACGACGCTCAGAGTGATTCGCGCGCTCTGGACGCCCGGTCGGCTCATTTTTTCTTTCGCTCGAGAAATCGCTCGATGCCGCGTTGCAAGTCCTCGGTCAAGCGAGAGATGGTATTGATTTCGGCACCCGTTTGCATGGCCATCTCGAAGCTCATGCCGTCGATGCGATAGAGCAATCGTTTGGTGAGCGCCATCGCCGAAGCGCTGTTCTGAATCAACGTCTGTATGAACTCGGCGGCGCGCTCATCGAACTGTTCGTCCGGATACACGTGATTGATGAGGCCGATCCGCTCCGCCTCGCGGGCACCGATGACCTGGCCGCCGACGATGAGTTCGAAGGCGCGCTTTTCCGAGACCTGGCGTCGCAGGATGGCGGTGACGATGGCCGGAACGAAACCAATCTTCACTTCGGCATAGCCGAACTGCGCGCTCTCGCTGGCCAGGACCAGATCGCACGCCGTCGCCAGGCCGCATCCCCCGGCCAGCGCTCTCCCTCGGACCAACGCAATGATGGGTTTAGGGAGCCGACGCATGGTGAGGAAGAGATCGACCAGCCGGGTAGCATCCTTCAGATTCTCCAAGATGGGCGCTTCGCGAATGCGATAGAGCGCCGAGAGATCGATCCCGGAGCAAAAATCCTTCCCCGCTCCACGGAGAACGATCACTTTCACCGCTTCATCTTCACCGGCCCGGGTGAAGGCCTCGGTCAACTCTTCCAGGGTGAGATCATCCAGGGCATTGCGTTTCTCCGGACGATTGAGGGTGATACGAGCGAGCCTATCTTCGATCTCATAGAGAAGGCGTTGGTACATCATGCTCACCTCATGATTTCGCGTCTTATGACTGCCCGGTGGGAAGATCCGGCATCAGTGAGCCCATCCGGTTCACTCTAATCCCATCCGCCGCGCCGTTTCCTCATCAATCTCGATCACCATGCGCAATAATGCTGTACTCAGCGTCTTCCCCTGGGCATCGGTTCGCAATGAGATGGTGCCTCCACCGCCCAGCGCGTGATGAAGCACGAAGTTCAAAGCGCCCAGATTGGGTAATTCATAGCGTTCGACATCCCCGCGACAAATCCCACGAAAATGCTCCTTGACGCGCTCGGCCGTGACGTGCTCCACGAGCAACGGATAATACTCCGGCTTATAGGCGATGAGGCCAATATTGGCCGTATCGCCTTTATCGCCGGAGCGCGCATGAGCTAACTTGAAGAGCGGAACTCTGACCATGATCGGGCTCCTTCTTGCGCGCGACCTACGACTCCACAATCTCAATCGACGGCTCGGCTTCCGACTTGGGGAGAAGGGCCGGCCAATAGGCGATGATCTCCTCCACGCGCGGGCGTCCGCCGGCGAAACCGGTGGCCGTCGGCGGTCCCGTCAGAATGAGCGGAGCGATCTCCCGCGTGAAGCGATCCACGGCCGCCCAATCGGTGCTCCGCACGCCAATGCGCAATTGAACCTCGGCGATGTCCGATGGCGGATCGGGAGCCAGCGGTCCGTGACAGGCATTGACGGCGAGGTATTCGGTCAACATTTCGTCGAATTCGAGTCCGAGGTCTGCCAATCGTCGGCGAACGATGCGATCGGCCGCCTGGGCTTTGGCCAGAGCATCGGGCCAGCTATAGACCATCGTCCCCACAGCCTTGTAGCCGGCGAAATAACTGATGGAGACTTTGTAAAATGGCGTCGCCGGTCGCCCCTTGACGCCAAAGACGCGGACGCGATTCTCGCCCACCTCTTCCAGTTGAATGGTGGTGAAATCGGCGATGCATTCGGGCGTGATATACTGGCGAGGATCGCCGATCTCATAGAGCAGTTGCTCTTTGATCGTCGCCGGAGAAACGCGCCCGCCGGTCCCTTCATGCTTGGTGATGATGAACGAGCCGTCTTCCTCGGCTTCCACAATGGGAAAACCGATATTGGCCAGATCGGGAATGCTCTGCCAATCGGCCTGACAGTTGCCGCCGGTGCATTGAGCACCACACTCGACGATATGTCCGGCGACCGTTCCCGCTGCCAGCTTATCCCAATCGTCGTCCCTCCAACCGAACTCGAAGATCATGGGCGCCAACGTCAAGCCGGTATCGGTGCAGCGCCCGGTGATGACGATCTGTGCGCCCCGTCGGAGCGCGTCCACGATGGGCGCGGCCCCAAAGTAGACGTTGGCACTCTGGACGTGCTCGCGAATCGCAGAGAGTGGCCGTCCGGTATCCAGATCTCGCAACTCGTGTCCGGCATCGATCAGGGCATCGAGTCGATCGAGGATGTCGTCTCCGGCGACGATGCCGATCTTGACGCCCTTAAGACCCAGTTTCCGGGCGACGTCGATCACCGCCTCCGCGCAGGCCGAGGGATTGACGCCCCCGGCATTAGAGATGACGCGAATCTGTCGATCCACGCATTGGGGCAACAGGCGCTCCATGAGCGGCACGAAATCTTTCGCGTAGCCCAGTCGGGGATCGCGGCGCTTCTGCTTCTGCATGATCGACATGGTCACCTCGGCCAGATAATCGAGCGTGAGATAGTCGATCGGGCCGCCCTCGACCTGTCGGATGGGCGCCTCGCGCCAGTCACCCCAGAACCCCTGTCCGTTGGCAATGCGAATCATGATGATCCCCCTGAGTGAGATTCCAATGGTAGTATTCGATAGGAAAGCCGTCAACCACACGATCGGCCACTCTCCCGGTTCGCGTCGCCAAACCTTGCCAGGAGTCATTTCTCCTGCAACAATTGGGTTGAGGTGCGGTCTCATGTTAACTCAATTGCGCATCATCAACTTCAAATCCCTGGCGGATACGAAGAATCTCGACATCCGCCCGCTCACTTTCCTGGTCGGTCCCAACTCCTCAGGCAAGAGCAGTCTCCTGCAGGTCTTGTTAGCACTACGCCAGACGGTCGATAGTCTGGATACCACCAATCCTTTCGCGGCTAACGACGGATGGGTGAAGCTCGGTGGCTATTCCGATTTCATTTACCGCCACCAGACGAGACGGAAGTTTGAAATCCATCTCCAGATTACGCTCGCCCCAAGTATATTAACAGTTTTCTCCTGGCTTGAAC